>NZ_JBHTSA010000221.1:0-5362 GCF_042795405.1 Streptomyces sp. NPDC056480
GCTGTGGGGCGCCGCGGGGCTGCCGCCGCTGGAGGGCCGCTACGCCGCAGCAGAGGGCCTGCTGGTCGTGCTGCTCACAGCCGCTGCTCCGCGTAGGCTCCCGCCGCCGCCTCGAACTGCAGCGCGATGTGCGTCGATCCGGAGTTGACGTCCCGCCAGAAACGCTGGATCGGACGGTCGGTGAGCTGGCCGCTGGTCCCGGCCGTACGGAAGAACCGGTCGACGGCGGAGACGAGCAGCTCCACCGCGTAGGCGCAGTCGCGCAGGTTCCGGGTCCGCTCCAGACGGGTCACCGCGGCCCCCCGGTCGGCGACGGCGGCGCAGCGTTCGAGCAGCAGCTGCGCGGAGTCGATCTCGGCGACCGAGCGGGCGAGGGTGTCGGCGTAGGACGCGCGGCTGGGGCCCGGGGCTCCGGTCCGCCCGGCCAGCGCCGCCGTCTTCGCCGCCACGTGCTCCGTCCAGGCCCGCTGGGTGCCACGGGCCGCGCCGAGCAGCGGGGCGGCGAAGGAGAGGCCGTTGGCCGCCTCCAGGGGCACGGTGTGACAGGGGGCCTCGGAGTCCGCGGGCCGGCCCGAGAGCAGGTCGGCACGGAGGAAGGTGCGCTCCGCCGGTACGAGGAGCCGGTCGACGACGACCGTGTTGCTGCCCGTGCCGCTCATGCCGACGCTGTCCCAGCTCTCGATGACCTCGAACTCGGCGCGGGGCACGGCGAAGACCAGCGGGACCGGCGCGCCGTCGCCGGTGAGGGTGCCGCACAGCAGCGCCCAGTCCGCGAAGTCGACGCCGCTGATGTACGGCCAGCGGCCGGTCAGCCGGTAGCCGCCCGGCGCGCGCTGGGCGGTTCCGAAGGGGGAGAGGGAGCCGACGACGAGGGTGTCGGGCCCCTCGTCCCACACGTCCTTGCGGCCCTGGGCGGGAAGGTAGGCGGCCATCCGGGCGAGGTTCGCCGCGAGCGAGGCGCACCAGGCGGTGGCGGTGCACGACTCGCCGAGGGTGACGACCGCGTGGGTCAGCTCCTCGAAGCTCCCGGCCCGGCCGCCGTGTTCGACGGGGACGAAGTGGCGGGCGAAGCCGGCGTCCAGCACGGCCCGCATCGCCTCGGGGTGGAGCCGCCGCAGGCTCTCGGTCTCGGCGGCGCGGCGGCCCGCCACCTCGGCGGCGCGCACGGCGCTCACCGCGACCCCGGTGTCGAGGGGCGACTCCGGGCGTGGGGGCAGATTGTCCAGCATCGTCGATGCCTCCTTTTCGGCCTTGCGCACAGTCCTGCCCACGGTGGCGGGCGGCGGTCGCGCAGGGCTCGAGGAGGGATCGATTCGCGGCCGGGGCGTCAGGAGGCGGGCGCGAGCCCGCGGAGCAGGTCGTCGAGGCCGGCCTTGATGCGGTCGGTGCCGAAGCCCCGTTCGTCGAGCTGGTACGCGATGAGGCTGGGCGTGAAGGGGGCGAGCAGCGCGTCGGCGAGGAAGGCGCCGTCGCGGTCCGGGGCCAGCTCGGTGAGGAGCCCGGCGAGGTGGGCGTGCTGGGCGCCGTACGGAGCGCTCGCGTAGCGGGCGGCCGGGGCACTGGCCTCGGCGAGCAGCAGCAGCTCGCGCTGTTCGACGACGAGGTCGACGAGGGCGTGCAGGAAGGCGCGGGCCCGCTCCAGGGGTGGGGCTCCGGGGCCGAGCGGCGGGGGGCCGCACAGCGTCTCGCGGAACCGGCGCTCGCGGTCCTCCAGGAGGGCGAAGACGAGTCCGGCCCGGTCGCCGAAGCGGCGGTAGACGGTGCCGACACCGACGTCGGCGGCCTTGGCCACGGCGTCGAGGGAGAGATCGGCGGCGCCCTCCGCGGCCACGATGCGGGCGGCGACGTCGAGGATCTTGCGGCGGTTGCGGGCTGCGTCGGCTCTCTCGGGGGTCGGCTCGGTCATGGCCCGAGCATATCGGAGAGTTCTCCGTTTCGAGTTGTGAAGCGGAGGAGCCTCCGTATAGGCTCGTAAGCGGAGGGAGCTCCGGTTCGAGGCGGGCGGTCCGGCGGATGGCCCGGCGGTCGGTCCGGTCCGGTGGACGGCCCGTCAGGCCGACGGTCCGACCGGCGGCCCGGCCGGCCGAGGGGATGCCCGAGGTCCGGTTGCCGGTTGCCGGTTGCCGGTCGTCGGCTATCGGCAGCCAGCCGTCGGCAGCCGCTGTCGGCTGCCTGTCCTCCGGCTACCACTGCCAGGCGGCCGTCGCCCGACACCGGCTGTCGGTCGCCCGGCACCGGCCGCCGGTCGACCGTCGCCCGACACCGGCAGTCGGTCGTACCGCCTCCGCGTCCCGCCGTGCCCCGTCCGTACGCTCCCGCTCCGCCCCCGCACCCGCCGCCACCGACCGCCAGGCCCGAGGAGGCCCCATGAGTACGCCCGCCGCGCCCGCGCCGAGCCGCTGGTGGCTCGTGACGGCCGCGGGTCTCGCCGTCTTCGTCGCCCAGCTCGACGCCTCCGTCGTCGGCGTCGCCGCGCCCACCATCCGCTCGGACCTCGGCACCACCACCGAGATCGTCCAGTGGGTCTCCCTGGCCTACGCCGTCCCGCTCATCGGCCTCAGCCTGTGCGCCGGACGCTGGGTCGACCTGGCGGACCCGCGGCGCGCCCTCACCCTGGCGTGCGGCGGCTTCGCCCTCTTCTCCGTCGCCTGCGGGCTCGCCCCGGGCATCGGCTGGCTCATCGCGGCCCGGGTCGCCCAGGGCTGCTTCGCCGTCGTGATGATGGCGCTGACCCCGGTCCTCGCCACGGTCGCCGTCGCGCCCGAGGCGCGCGGCCGCGCCTTCGGCCTCGTGATGCTCTTCGGCACGCTCGGCGGCCTCGCCGGGCCCGTCCTCGGCGGCCAGATCGTCGAACACGCCGACTGGCCCTGGATCTTCTACCTCGGCGTCCCCGCCGCCGCGCTCGTCATCGCCCTGGCCGCCCGCGAACTCCCCAAGGGGGAGCGCCTGCCCTGGCCCGAGCGCCGCTGGCTGGTCGAGGCCCTCACCCTGGGCGGCGCCGCCGTCGCCGTACTCCTCGGTCTCACCTTCGCGGTCGACCGGGGCGCGGCCTGGGGCCAGTTGGCCCTGCTCGCGGTGCCCCTGGTCATCGCCTGGAGCCGGCGGAGGGAGTCCGCCGCGGTGCGCGGCCTCGTCGGGTCGCCGGGCGTCCTCGGACCCCATCTGGCCCTGATCATGGCCTATCTCGGCATCTTCCTGATCATGTTCATGGTGCCGTTCCTGCTCCAGGACACCCTCGGGGTCACGGCCGGCACGACCGGGCTCGCCCTGATCGCGCTGGCCGTCTCCACGGCCGTCGCCGGTCTCCTCGGCGGCCGGGCCGCCGACCGGCTCGGAGCCAGGGGCGTGGCGCTGACCGGGGCCCTCCTGACGACCGCGGGCGCCGCCCTGATGCTGACCGTCGACGGTTCATCGGGGGCCGCCTCCCTGGCCTGGCGGCTCGCCGTCCTGGGCTTCGGGTTCGGTCTGTTCAACGGCCAGAACCAGGTGCTCGCCATGGGCAACACGCCGCCCGACCGGCTCGGCATGACGGCCGGCACCACCAACCTCGTCCGCCAGCTGGGCGTCGCCTTCGGCTCCGCCCTCGGCGCCCTCGTCTGGACCACCGCCGACAGCGGCACCGCCGGCTTCCGGCTCGGCGCCGGGGTCGGCACCCTGCTCGTCGCCGGGGTGGCCGTCACGGTCCTGGTGGCGGTCCGGGCGCCCGAACCGGCCGGGAAGACACCCGTCGAGACCCCGGCTTGAGTCACCTTCGAGTCTTCTGTGGCACAACCTCCGAGAACCAGCGAGCTCCTGAAAAGGAAGACGTCATGTCGAACACAGAGCTGATCACCCCCGTCGCCGGCGAGCCCGGTGACTACAACATCCCCGTCGTGCAGGAGTTCCGGAGCAACGGCGGCAAGGTCGGCGGCATGTTCGAGGGCGCGCCGCTCGTCCTCCTCACCCACACCGGGGCCAAGAGCGGCCGCCGCCGCGTCTGCCCCGTCATGTACGTGGAGGAGGACGGTCGCACCCTCATCTTCGCCACCAACGCCGGCGGCCCCCAGAACCCCTCCTGGTACCACAACGTCCTGGTCAACTCCGAGGTGACCGTGGAGACCGGCACCGAGGTCTACCGGGCCACCGCCGTCGTCGTCGAGGGCGCCGAACGCGACCGGGTCTACGCCGAGTCCGCGGAGAAGGTCCCGGCCCTCGCCGACTATCAGTCGAAGACCGAGCGCCGCATCCCGGTCGTCGCCGTGCGGCGCCTGGCGGACTGATGCGGTACACACTGCTGGGCAGGACCGGGGTGCGGATATCGGAGATCGCCCTCGGCACCCTCACCTTCGGCGACGAGTGGAAGCTGCCGAGGACCACCCTCGCCGGCATCCTCGACCGGTACGCCGAGGCCGGGGGCAACGTCCTCGACACGGCAAACGAGTACGGCCGCGGCTCCGCCGAGACCACCCTCGGCGAGCTGCTGGCCGGCCGTCGGGACGAGTTCGTCCTGACCACCAAGTACACGATGCAGATGCGGCCGGGCGACCCCAACTCAGCGGGCAACCACCGCAAGAACCTGGTCGCCTCGCTCGACGCCTCGCTCCGCCGCCTCGGCACCGACCGCGTCGACCTGCTGTGGGTGCACGCCCGTGACACCCTCACCCCGGTCCCCGAGGTGATGCGCGCCCTGGACGACCAGGTCCGCGCCGGCAAGGTGCTCTACGTGGGCGTCTCCGACTGGCCGGCCTGGGAGGTGGCCCAGGCCAACACCCTCGCGGAGCTGCGCGGCTGGTCCGCCTTCGCCGGGCTCCAGATCCGCTACAACCTCCTGGAGCGCACCCCGGAGCGCGAACTGCTCCCCATGGCGCACGCCTTCGACCTGCCGGTGCTCGCCTGGGGGCCGCTCGCCGACGGGCGGCTCACCGGCAAGTACCTGGCAGGCGAGCCCGGCCGGCTCGACCACGTGCCGTGGGGCGAGGGGCGCGGACCCGGCGACGAGATCGTCGAGAAGGTCGTACGGATCGCCAAGGAGGGCGGCTGGAGCCCGGCCCAGGTGGCGCTCGCCTGGCTCCGCTCACGGCCCGGCACGGTCGTTCCCCTGATCGGCGCCACCAAGGAGTCCCAGCTCGTCGACAACCTCGCCGCCTGCGAGGTCGCCCTGGACCCCGCCCACCTGGCGGAGCTGGAGGAGGCCAGCCGCATCCCGGCCGGCTTCCCGCACGACTTCCTCCGTTTCCCGGCGATGACCGACGCCATCTACGGGGACCGCTGGCGGGAGACGGACGACCGCCGCACCACGGTGCGCCGGGCCGTCGCCGACGACCTGTTCGGCGGCTGACCCGCCGGTGTCACGCGCGAAGGGCCGGACCCGCTCTCCAGCGGG
>NZ_JBHTSA010000222.1:0-5341 GCF_042795405.1 Streptomyces sp. NPDC056480
ACGCGGCCCGGCACCCACGGACGGCGTCGGTTCCGCGATTCGGACCCCGACGCTAGCGGCAGCGGCCGACTCGTCCCCGCTCACACGCCGCAGCCTGCTGGCCGCTGGCCGCGTACCAAAGGCGGCCGAGCCGCCGAGCAGGGTGCGCCGCCCGATGCCACACAAAGGGTCGCCGGGGTTGCTGGCCGGCGCGCCTCCCTGGTTCCCCGAGGAGAGCACCGCCTTCTCCCCCGACCATGGCGCCGCATGGCCGGCACCGGCGGCGACGCGCAGATCGTCATCGCCACCGGCAGCGCCACCCGCCAGTACCACGCCGTCCGCAAGGCCGATCGCACCTGGGCCGCCTTCGATGACCGCAAGGGCTATGAAGGACTCCCTGGGCAAGGTCACCGTCAAGTCCTGGTGGACTTGGCGGATACGCGCGGTGAGTGCCGCGTCCGCTCCTGCCGGGCAGCCCTGGCAGGAGCGGAAGCCCGCCAGTAGTAGAAGCTCGAGCGAGCGATCCCCAGGATCCGACACAACCGCTTGACGCCGTATCGGCGCTGGTGTTCCTCGACGAACTGGCAGCGGTTCACCAGCGCGTCCCCCTGCGAAGTGCTTCGCGGCCCGCCCTAGAATCTCGCGCTCCTCCTCCAGCTCACGGATCCGCTTGCGTGCGGCAGCGAGCTCGGCCTCGAGCGGGGACTGCGGCGTCGGCGTCGCCTCACCCCGGCCCCGGGGCCGACTCGCGCCGGGGCTCGGATCCAGTTCCGCAGCGTCTCGGGATTGATCCCCAGATCGCCGGCGATCTGCCGAATCGTCGCTCCGGGTCGCGACTGGTACAGCGCGACCGCATCCGCCTTGAACTCCGGCGGACAATTCTTCATGACTACGAGATGTCCGTCCTCGAATCCTTAGGATCCAGTGTCTCGCGTGGGTCTATCACGAATTAGGTGTGGTTCGTCTGCTTGGCCTACAGGTTTTTTGCTGGGCTGTCCGGCCTATAACTGATTGCCCGTAAGTCGGCCGTCAAATAGGACGTCGAATTCGTTGAGGGCCGCCTTCCACCGGTCTGACAGCACTTGGCGCCTTCGCCGCCCTGCCCGGTCCACAGGCCCAGGATTTCACGGTAGCCGTCCGCGGTTACCGCGATCACCACGTAAACCGGCCGGTTGGCGACCTGCCCGTCTCGAATTCTCACGTGGATCGCATGGATGAACACGACCGGATACACCGAATCGAGCGGGCGGGTATGCCATTCCGCCATCGGCTCCAATGCTTTGTCCGTGATCGTGGAGACCATTTCCTTCGACGTGGTCATCCCGTAGACCTCGGCGAGATGGGCGACGATCTCCCCGGACGTCAGTCCTTTCCCTGTCAGCGAGAGAACCATGTCGTCGAGGGCGCCGGTCCGCCGGGCATATTTCGGCAGCAGTCCGGGACGGAAGGTGCCCAGCCGGTCGCGCGGAACATTCACGACCACCGGACCGACCTCCGTCATCACCTTCTTCGCCCGGTAGCCATTGCGTGAATTACCTCCCGAACGCGAACCCCGGCCTCCGGCGGTCACCGATTCATCGGCCAGGTGCAGTTCCATCTCCGCTTCGAGCGCGGCCTGCTTAAGGTGCTGCGCGAGTTCGGGAAGAATGCCGCCCTCACCCATCAGACGCAGACCGCCGGCCGCGGTCTTCTCCGCTGCGAGAGCGGCCAGTTCCTCCAGCAATTCGAGCGACAGACCGTTCTCGGACGCAGGCATCGGCTTCACACCAGAACCCTCAGCAGTCCCGTCAGACCTGGCAAGCGACACGCCGTCGGCCATCCCGATCGTGTGACCCGTCGTCGTACCCATCAGATGACTCCTTCGAGGAAGGAACCCACCTAATTCATGACACTCCCTCTCGCGTGTCCAGGACCAGGGGTCAAGGCCCATATACACTTGAGCAGTGGTTGCTCAGGGGGAGTGTACGGCGCGGGAATCATTATTCGTGCACGGGCCGCCGTGGTGCGGTGGTGGTTTCTGAACGAGAAAGAGGTAGCTAGATGCTCCGTCGTAGGATCGTGAAGCTGATCGGCACGGTGCTGGTATCAGGGTTCGTCGCCATCGTGCCGTTGGGCGGTTTGGCTTCCGCGGACGGGTTCTACATCACCGGCGATTACTTCACCAGCGTGGGTCCGCGATAGTGACTCACTTTCATCCTGCTCCTTGGGCCTCTTTCATCCTGCGCCGGGAGGGTGAAATGGCCTGGTGGGCGAGGGTGTGACAGGGCAGGGCCCCTGGTCGTCTGCGTGGTGATCTCACTCATCACATGGGCGACCGAGGGGCCCTGTTGGTTCCGTGTCCTTCCATGCTCGACGTCTCCTACGAGCTCGTCGAGCATGTGTCCTGGCTCATCCATGACCGTCGGCGGGTGCTGAAGTCGCCCTGGCGGAAGCTCGGTCTCTTCAAACAGGCACTGCTCGCGCTTGCGTATCTGCGGAAGAACGGGACGTTCGCCCGGCTCGGGGCGGGGTTCGGCGTGTCCGAGGCCACCGCCTGGCGCTACGTGGACGAGGCCATCGAGGTCCTTGCCCTGTGGGCTCCAGGCCTTGCACGAGGCACTCACCGGCATGGGTGAAGGAGACCTCGCGATCGTCGACGGCACCCTCGTCCCCACCGACCGCATTGCCGCGGACGAGCCGTACTACAGCCAGAAACACAGGAAGCACGGCATGAACGTGCAGTCATCGCCCGCCCCGACGGCGTTCCGCCGTGGTTCTCCAGAGCCCTTCCAGGACGCACCCACGACCTGACCGCAGCACGAGCCCACAGCATCGTCCAGGCCTGCCTCGTCGAGTACGCCGCCGCCCTCGGGATCGACATGGAGATCACCGCCCGCAAGCCCGGGACCAGGGGTTTCACCCTCATCCCGAAACGGTGGGCGGTGGAACGGACCTACGGATGGCTGATGCTCCACCGCCGCCTCGCCCGCGATTACGAAGCCCTTCCCGCCCGCTCCGAAGCCATGATCCACGTTGCCATGACCGGCCTCATGGCCCGCCGCCTCACCGGCGAGAACACCGTCTCCTGGCGCGAGCCGAAGAAAACCACAGAACGGCCGATCTCGGATGAAACATTGGATGAAAACGACCTCTTGGAAGCCGTTGCCCATACCGATCATGGAGTCTGTCGATCGAACGGAAGTCTCGATCGGGTGATCGCGCACTGCCCGGCATGAGAGCCGGTCCTGGCGGATACGGGCAAAACCCGAAGGAACAGAGGGCCGCGCGCTGCTACGGTCGGGCGCCATGAGCTGGCTCCCCGACAACTTCGTCCATCCCGTCCTGGTACCGCTGCCGGGCAGTGCTCATCACCTGCGGCCGACCTCGCTCACCTGAAGCTCGGAAAAGAGCAGAGTGAGGTTGTACGCGTTGGTCTCAACGCGAACCTCGTGGAAGTCGATCCCGAGGTCCGTCGACCAGCGGCGGGTCGCCTCCGACTCGGGACCTCGCGGTCCGCTGGGCGACGCACACCGGCTCGATCAACGCCCAGCGGGCATCGGAGACGTCACTGCGATCTGCACGCACGCCGAGTCACACGGTCACACGGACCGGACCAGTCCTGGACTGGACCCGGCGGATGACGCCGGGCCGACGCATGTCAGGTGTTCAGGAGCCGGTTGAAGAACGACCGGTAATGCTGCAGCGCCAGCCGCAGGTCTTCGGTCGCGACCTGCTCGCCCTGGCCCCACTGCTCTTCCAGCCCCTGCTTGTGGGCGGAGAAGGAACGCGCAAGGGTCTGCATCACCTCAGCTACCACGGCGTCCGCCGACCTCACCGCTTCCTGCGGGTCGTCGACGAACCGGCCCTGTATCTCGCCCCACTTCTCCTGGTACTTCGCGGTGTCGTCGGCACCGAGCAGCGGCTCATCAACATCGGCCCGCGCCGATCCCGACTCCGCTCCGCCGTCCCCCGGGAGCCCGTCCCCGCTCGCGCGATCCTCCCGCTCCTCTGCGGCCGCGTCCGCCGTGGCCTCCCCCGGGTACACGGGCGTCTTCCGCCCGTCGCCCTGCGCGGTATGGGACTCGGCATCCGTGTCGGTGTGGGTACCAGCCTCCGACGCCGACGCCGGGTGGGCGATGTCCTCCGTCGTGATGTCGGCGTCTCCCACTCGCTCGTCGCTGCTTCCGTGGTTCCGCATCTCACCGGCTCCTCTGGTCAGTCAGTAGGTCGTCGAACAGGGCGCGGTAGTGCACCATCGCCCCGCGGAGTTCCTCGGTTGTCGTCTCATGACCGGTACTGCGCACCTTGACGTCGTGTGCGGCCCGGTAGTGCGCCAGGGTTCGGCCGTGTTCGACCGACAGATCACGCAGCTGACCGCTGTAGTCCTCTGTGGGGTAGCCCCGCTCACGCATCAGCCGCGACACCAGTTCGTCGGCTTCCCTCACGGAACCTTCCGGCCGGTCCACGAAATGCTCTTGGACGCTGCCCCATTCGACGGCGTACCGGTCTCGCCGTTCAGGTGGCAGCTCCTTGATCTCAAGCTCGTCGTGGCGTTCCTCGCGGGCGCGTAGCTCGCGTTCCGCGGCCTTGCGGCCGCCCTCGGTCTCGATCGTGCGGTCGTACTCGGGGCCGAACTTCTTCTGCAGCCGTCGGCGGCGCGCCGCCATCCACAGTCCGACCGCGAGCGCGATCACTACGACGGCTGCGATGGCAATGACGGCGATGAGCGCACTGGTTGACATGGTTGGCCTCCGTCCTGGGGCCTCGTCCGACTTCCTTCATGCGGCTGCCCGCTGTCCCTGCGGGATCAGCTGGAGTCTGAGTCCTGGTGCGACGTATCAGGCGCCGTCGGGCACATCGTGGGCACCGGTCTCGCCTCTTCCTCGTCGGGCCTTCGCCGGGCTGTCAGTCCGGAGGTTCCGGCAAGGCGGCCGCACGGTGGGAGACGGCAAGTCGGCCCGGGTACGGCTTGTGCCCGGGCTTGCGGGGCGGGTGCGGGGAGCGGAGACCTTCCGGAGCGGGCGCGGGGCCTTCGGTTCCGGTTCTGTGACCGTTCCGCACAGCTCGCCTCGTTGTGCTGAGCGTTTCGTACGCCCGGCGTCTACCCGGCTGGTGACGTCTCAAGCAGTGGCGTCGGCAGCGACCGAGCCGCGTTCGAGGTGTGCGAGCAGATCGGCGGCGTGCCGATAGACGGCCCGAGCCCCGGCCTCATCGAGGTCCCGCCGCTGGATGCCGCTGCAGAGCAGCCCCGCGCATGCGACGTCGGCGCACGTGACCGTCCCCATGTCCTAGGGCCTGTGTGATGTCGTGATCATTCGGCGGTTTTGATCAGGTCGTCGATCCAGATCACGGCGGCGCGGAGGTGGACGCCGGCGAGATAGCT
>NZ_JBHTSA010000223.1:0-5326 GCF_042795405.1 Streptomyces sp. NPDC056480
CCGTCACACGGTCCGGGGCCTTCCTCATGGAGCAGTTCTGGAAACGATCGCTTCCGGTCGGGCGCGTCAGCGCATCTTTCCGCCCCGGGGCATCCGCATGCCCTTCGGCATCGGACCCTTCGGCAGCGGCATGTTGCTCATCAGGTCACCCATCGCCCGAAGCCGGTCGTTGGCCGCCGTCACCTGCGGGCCGGTGAGCACCCGAGGCAGCTTGAGCATGGTCGTACGGACCTTCTTGAGCGGCACCTGGCCCTCGCCGTCACCGACGATGATGTCGGTCACCGGCACGTCCACCACGACGCGGTTCATCCGCTTCTTCTCGGCCGCGAGCAGAGGCTTCACCCGGTTCGGGTTGCCCTCGGCCACCAGCACGATGCCGGCCCTGCCGACCGCGCGGTGCACGACGTCCTGGCTGCGGTTCATCGCGACCGCGGGGGTCGTCGTCCAGCCTCGCCCGACGTTCTGGAGCACCGCCGCGGCAGCGCCCGGCTGGCCCTCCATCTGCCCGAAGGCCGCGCGCTCGGCGCGCCGCCCGAACACGATGGCCGCCGCCAGGAGCGCCAGGACGAAGCCCAGGATGCCCAGGTAGACCGGGTGACCGATCAGGAAGCCGATCGCGAGGAGGACACCGAGTACGACGATGCCCACGCCTGCGACGACAAGTCCGACCTTGGGGTCAGCCTTTCGGGTCATCTTGTACGTGAGGGCGATCTGCTTGAGCCGCCCCTGGTTCGCAGCGTCAGCGCTGCCCGTGTTTGCCTTCCTCGCCATGTCCTGAAGTTTACGTGGCCCGGGAAGTCCGGCCCGACGCGACCTCCATCACGTGCTGGGCCTCGACCCGGTCCTTGGCGCGGCGGCGGTCCTCCAGGACGGAGTTCCAGGCGTTGCGCCGGGCGGTGCGCTGCCCGGCGCCGAGGAGCAGTGCCTCCACGGCCTTCAGGGCGTCGGTGACGGACGGGATCGCGGTGACGCGGACGTGCGTCGATGCGGCCGGCATGTCGGGGTCCTCCCTCGATTGCGGATGAGACGAGGCGGGGGGTGCGAGCGGGGATGTGAGCGCGTCGTGGCGGTGAGTGAAACCAGGCTCACAGACTGGTGTTACCAGGGCGTGACCCGGTGGTCAAACACTGATGAAACGTTGATGCGGCCATGTGGAGGGCACGGGAGACGCCGACGCGGCCCGTACGTCCCCGCTGAGCTGCGGGGCCGTACGGGCCGCGTCGAATCAGGCCATTACCGGCCAGTAACCGCTTGTGCTCCGATTCACACGGCCTGCGTGGCGTTGTCCACCGCGCCGCGCTTCTCGATCGCCTGCTGGAAGAGGCGGCCGGCGCGGTACGAGGAACGGACCAGCGGGCCCGACATGACGCCGGAGAAGCCGATCTCGTCGGCCTCCTCCTTGAGCTCCACGAACTCCTGCGGCTTCACCCAGCGCTCCACGGGGTGGTGCCGGACGGAGGGACGCAGGTACTGCGTGATCGTGATCAGCTCACAGCCCGCCTCGTGCAGCTGCTGGAGCGCCTCGCTGATCTCCTCGCGGGTCTCGCCCATGCCGAGGATCAGGTTCGACTTCGTGACCAGACCGTAGTCACGCGCCTGCCTGATGACGTCGAGCGAACGCTCGTAACGGAATCCCGGACGGATCCGCTTGAAGATCCGCGGCACGGTCTCCACGTTGTGCGCGAAGACCTCGGGGCGGGAGGCGAAGACCTCCGCCAGGAGCTCCGGCACCGCGTTGAAGTCGGGCGCGAGCAGCTCGACCTTGGTACGGCCCTCGGCGCGCTCCGCGGTCTGCTGGTGGATCTGGCGCACGGTCTCCGCGTACAGCCAGGCGCCGCCGTCCTCCAGGTCGTCGCGCGCGACGCCGGTGATGGTGGCGTAGTTCAGGTCCATCGTGACGACGGACTCGCCCACGCGACGCGGCTCGTCCCGGTCCAGCGCCTCGGGCTTGCCCGTGTCGATCTGGCAGAAGTCGCAGCGCCGGGTGCACTGGTCACCGCCGATGAGGAAGGTCGCCTCGCGGTCCTCCCAGCACTCGAAGATGTTGGGACAGCCCGCCTCCTGGCAGACCGTGTGCAGCCCCTCGCTCTTCACGAGGCTCTGCATCTTCGTGTACTCGGGCCCCATCTTCGCCCGGGTCTTGATCCACTCGGGCTTGCGCTCGATGGGGGTCTGGGCGTTCCGGACCTCCAGGCGCAGCATCTTGCGTCCGTCGGGTGCGACTGCGGACACATCGGCTCCTGTAGCTTCGATTCTTCGGCGGACACCAGGGTACGCCGTTGCTTCCCATGCCTTACTACGTCTGGCCAACCTCTGGCCAGCGCCCTGCATTCCTGCGGGCGCTCCTCAGACCGAGGCCGTCTCCACCGGACGCTCGATCTCGCGCGGCTTCAGCTCCGCCTGCTCCAGGACCGCCCGCAGGTGCTTCTCCACGACCGGGAGCACCTTCTCGATCGCGAGGTCCCGGCCCAGCTCGTTGGCGAGCGAGGTGACCCCCGCGTCGCGGATGCCGCACGGGATGATCCGGTCGAACCAGGCGTTGTCCGGGTTCACGTTGAGGGCGAAGCCGTGCATCGTGACGCCCTTGGCGACCCGGATGCCGATCGCGGCGAGCTTGCGGTCCTCGCGGCGCTGGCCGGCGTTGGACGGGGCGTACTCGGGGCCGTTCAGCCGCGGGTCGAACTCCTCGTCGTTCAGCCGCGGGTCGAAGTCGAGGGAGAGCCCGCCGAGCGCCGGGCGCTGCTCGACCGGGTCGCCGAGCACCCAGACGCCGCTGCGGCCCTCGACCCGGCTCGTCTCCACGCCGAACTCGGCGGCGGTGAGGATCAGCGCCTCCTCCAGCCGGCGTACGTGCGCGACGACGTCGACCGGGCGGGGCAGCTTCATGATCGGATAGCCGACGAGCTGACCGGGGCCGTGCCAGGTGATCTTGCCGCCGCGGTCGACGTCCACCACGGGCGTCCCGTCGAGCGGGCGCTCGTTCTCCGCCGTGCGCCGGCCGGCCGTGTAGACCGGCGGGTGCTCGAGGAGCAGACAGGTGTCGTCGATCTCGTCGGCGAACCGCGCGGCGTGCACCTCGCGCTGCTTGTCCCAGGCCACCTGGTAGTCGACGGCTTCCTCGCCGAACCCAAGCCGGACGAATCGCAGCTCACTCACGGCCATGCCTCCTCCTGGGTGCCGGGGACCGGAATCCGGGGATCATCCCGGGCCGGTGCGGCACCATGCGTCATTCGCGCCCATGCCACTGTACGGCGGTGCCGGAAGGGGACCTCCGGCAGGTGGAGGGGGACCGTGTCCGGCAGGTGGGGCGGGACCTCCTCCGGCAGGTGGCTGGGACCACCTACGTCAGCGATGCCGTCAATCCTCACACGATCGGATGAATGTGGGGCGAAGGTGGCGGTACAGGCTGTGAGGACCGCTAAATTCACGCCGTTCCATGAGGGTCCGACGGGGCTGCCGTCCGGACCCGGAAGGCAGGAGACCGCACAGCTGATGACGGAACGACCACCGCAGCGCATCCCGAACCGCCAGCTCGCCGCGCTCATCGCCGAAGCGGGGTTCTCCCATGCGGGCCTGGCGAGACGGGTGGACCAGCTCGGGCTGGAGCACGGTCTCGACCTGCGGTACGACAAGACCTCGGTGACCCGCTGGCTCCGCGGCCAGCAGCCGCGCGGCACCACGCCCGCGCTGATCGCCGAGGTCTTCACCCGTCGCCTCGGCCGCCGGCTCTCCGCCCAGGACCTCGGCCTCGACGCCTGCGCGCCGGTCTACGCGGGCCTGGAGTTCGCGGCCACCCCCGAAGAGGCGGTCGACATCGTCAGCGGGCTCTGGCGGAAGGACTCCGGCAGCCACGCCGAACTCCGCAAGATCGCCTTCACCCCGGCCGGTCTGGTCGTGCCCAGCCGCGACTGGCTGATCGGCCGCGCCGACGACCGGGTGGCGCGCGGGGACGCGCCGCAGGGCCCCCGGCCCTCGTCGGGCGCCGCGGCCTCGGTCACCGCCGCGGTCACGGCCGAGGCCCGCCTGGCGCACGACCCGCGCCCGGCCCACGACCCCCGGCTCGCGCACGACCCCAGGGTGCCGCCCCAGGGCCGCTTCTCCGTGCCCCGGCAGCGCGGTACGGACCGGGGGCCCGGCCAGCGGGTCTCCAGCGGGGACATCGCGGCCCTGCGCTCGGTCGGCGAGCTCTTCCGTACGCTCGACCACGCCTACGGCGGCGGGCACGCCCGGCAGGCCCTCGTCCGCTACCTGGAGCACGAGGCCGAGCCGATGCTGCGCGGCACGTACGGCGAATCCGTGGGCCGGCGCCTCTTCGCCGCGGCAGCCGACCTCACCCGGCTGGCCGGCTGGACGTCGTACGACATCGCCGCGCACGGCCTCGCCCAGCGCTACTTCGTCCAGGCGCTGCGGCTCGCCCAGGCCGCCGGGGACCGGGCGTACGGCTCGTACGTGCTCCTCACCATGAGCTGCCAGGCCGTCTACCTCGGCCACGGGCGGGAGGCCGTCCAGCTCGCCCGGGTCGCCCAGCAGGGCGTCGGGCCGGCCGCGCCGCCGGTCGTCCAGGCGATGCTGCACGCGGTGGAGGCGCGGGGGCACGCGGTCCTCGGCGAGGCGCGGGCGTGCAGTGCCTCGCTCGTACGGGCCGAACGGGCCCTCGAGGCGGCGCGGCCGGGCGACGAGGTGCCGTACTGGGCCCGGATGTTCGACGAGGCCCAGCTCGCGGACGAGCTCGGGCACTGCCACCGCGACCTCCAGCAGTACCGGCCGGCCGCCCAGCACGCGGAACGCGCCCTCCAGCTCCGGGCCCCCGGCTTCGCCCGCAGCCGCCTCTTCTGCCGGGTGGTCCTGGCGACCTCGCGGCTGGCCCTGGGGGAACTGGACCAGGCCTGCGCACTCGGGGCGGAGGCCGCCCAGCAGGCCTCGGAGATGAGGTCGGCGAGGGCGGTGGAGTACGTACGCGACTTCGAACGCCGCCTGGAGCCGTACCGTGACGCGGCGGCGGCCCGCACGTACCGAGACCGGGTAGCGGCCATCGGCTGACCACCGCCCCTGCGTCGGGACCGCCCCTGGTTCCCCGCGCGCCCGCCCGGCCCCCCGTGCGCGCCCGCGCGCCCGCCGCGCCCTCGCCGCCCACCCGCCGCGAGGACGGCGCCGTCCGCGAGGCCCGCGCCAACTGCGGCCCGCCGCCCCGTGCGGGCCGCCGCGCCCTCGCCCACCCCACCCGCCGTGTGGGCAATCGTCCCGCAGGGCGGGACGGGTGGGCACACGGGACGGCGCGCTCTGGCGGCGCCTCCGCCCCTTGTGCCTGGACCCGCACCTCTTGTGC
>NZ_JBHTSA010000224.1:0-5324 GCF_042795405.1 Streptomyces sp. NPDC056480
GTACGGGAACTCCCGTACCGCCCCTGAGGCGTGCGGGCCTCAGCCGGCGGCCGCCGCCGCTCCCAGGCCGCCCACCAGGAGCGCCGAGAGCCGCGCCACCCACGGTTCGTCGACCGGCTCCGCGCTCACCAGCGCGCGGTGCACCACGGCGCCCGCGATCACGTCGAAGATCAGGTCGTCGGTGGCGTCCACCGCGACCGGGTCCCGGTCCGCCGGGAGTTCGCCGCGCCGCTGCGCCCGCATCCGGCCCTCCAGGACGAGCCGCTTCTGCCGGTCGACGATCGAGGCCCGTATGCGCTCGCGCAGCGGCTCGTCGCGGGTCGACTCGGCCACCACCGCCATCAGGGCCGTCTTGGTCTCGGGGCGTTCGAGGAGGGCGGCGAACTGCAGGACGACGTTCTCGATGTCGGCCTGGAGGGAACCCAGGTCGGGCAGTTCGAGTTCATCGAAGAGGACGGCGACGGCGTCGACCACGAGCTCGCTCTTGTTCGCCCAGCGGCGGTACAGGGTCGTCTTGGCCACCCCGGCCCGGCCGGCCACGTCCCCCATCGTGAGCTTGGACCAACCCAGCTCGACCAGGGCCGCGCGGGTCGCCTCCAGGATGGCCGTGTCGGCCTCGGTGGAGCGGGGGCGTCCGGTACGGCTGCTGCGGTTGGTGCGGCTACACATGGACGTCGACCATACCCGCCGGTAGGTAGTGCGCCAGAGGGGCGGCGTGTGAGGCAGTTCACCGTGCGGATCCGCTCCGCGCCCTCCCCGCGGCTCACCCGGGAGAGTTACGCTACGACCTGTAGCGAAAGGCATTGAGCGGCCTGAGCGACAACCACGGCACCGGGTGGGGACCCGGTGCATCGCAGCGGGTGGGGACCCGGTGCGAACC
Source organism: Streptomyces sp. NPDC056480 (assembly GCF_042795405.1). Taxonomy (NCBI): domain Bacteria; kingdom Bacillati; phylum Actinomycetota; class Actinomycetes; order Kitasatosporales; family Streptomycetaceae; genus Streptomyces; species Streptomyces sp. NPDC056480. Next base: position 881 of record NZ_JBHTSA010000224.1, read on the forward strand.
GAAGACGAAGAACCGTGTCGCCCCACGTCTCGCACACCGGCGGGAGACGTGCGGACGGCACGGTTCAGCCATGACTTACCGGTTACGCGCGCGGAAGGGGGAGGATGTAGGCATGCAGCCCCGAAACATGTCCATGAGCGGCGTCGTCGACCTCGCCGCGGTGAAGGCGGCCGGAGAGGCCAAGGCGAAGGCGGAGCAGACGCGCGCCGCCACCGCCCGGCAGGGCGGCCCCGCCGCCGTGCCCCCGTCCGCCCTGGTGATCGACGTCGACGAGGCGGGCTTCGAGCGCGATGTGCTCCAGCGTTCCGCCGAGGTCCCGGTCGTCCTCGACTTCTGGGCCGAGTGGTGCGAGCCCTGCAAGCAGCTGAGCCCGCTCCTGGATCGGCTCGCCGTCGAGTACAACGGCCGCTTCCTGCTCGCGAAGATCGACGTCGACGCCAACCAGATGCTGATGCAGCAGTTCGGCATCCAGGGAATTCCGGCCGTTTTCGCGGTGGTCGCCGGTCAGGCGCTGCCGCTCTTCCAGGGCGCCGTGCCCGAGGCCCAGATCCGCGAGACCCTCGACCAGCTGATCCAGATCGGCGAGGAGCGCTTCGGTCTGACCGGCATCGTCGTCGACGCCGACGGCGCGGGCCCCGACGACGGTACGGCCGCGGCCGCACAGCCCGTCGGCCCGTACGACGCCATCCTCGAAGCGGCCATGTCCGCGCTCGACGCGGGCGATCTGGCCGGCGCCGTCCAGGCGTACAAGAACGTGCTCGCCGACGACCCGGCCCACCCGGAGGCCAAGCTCGGTCTGGCCCAGGCCGAACTCCTCGCCCGGGTGCAGGACCTCGACCCGGCCGCGGTCCGCAAGGCCGCCGCCGACGGTCCGGCCGATGTGACCGCGCAGATCGCCGCCGCCGACCTCGATCTGGTGGGCGGTCATGTACAGGACGCCTTCGGGCGGCTCGTCGAGACCGTGCGCCGCACGGTCGGCGAGGACCGGGACGCGGCGCGGCTGCGGCTCCTGGAGCTCTTCGAGGTGATCGGCGCCGACGACCCGCGGGTCACGGCGGCCCGGCAGGCCCTGGCGCGGGTGCTGTTCTAGTCCCGTCCGGTGCGCCCGATCGTCCGACGATTTGGCAGCAGGGTGACAAAAGGCGGCCGCGCTTTACCAAAACTTGGTAATCGCGGCCGCTGTTACTTGCAGTAAATCGAACCTGTGGGTCTGTCCGTATTCTTCCGGCAATCTGCTGATATTCCTCGCCACGCGAACGTACCCTCCGTGCCCATTCGGCCCCACCCCGCCATGACGTGGTTATCCACCCGTTACTAGCCAGTAACGAACCCCCTTGTGCGGGGGCCCGGAATGGACCACGATCGGCGACGCTCGGTCCGAACCGCACCACCCCGGCAACCACCCGGGACGCGGCGAGGGTCCCCACCGGGTGGACCGGTGTTCCGGCACCGGTCGTGGACAGGGGGGTTCCCGCTCTCATCGAACGGGGCCTGTCCAATCAGGTCGCGCGCCAAGGCGCGGCCCATGGTTGTCGCTCGGGGGTGATCGCCGGTGATTCGGACGCGCAACGCGCCGCCTGATGCCTCGGCGCTCTCCTTCCCGAGGACGTAGCTCTTCTCCCATCCCAGGACGGGCCCCGCGCCCTTCCGGAGATGTACGTCCGAGAAGGAGGAATTCTCATGAAGTCCCAGGTTCGTGGCGGGACCAGATGGAAGCGGTTCGCCGTCGTCATGGTCCCGAGTGTGGCCGCGACGGCCGCGATCGGTGTCGGCCTGGCCCAGGGCGCGCTGGCCGCGTCCTTCAGCATCTCCGGCCAGGAATTCAAGGTTAAGGCCAACAGCCTCGTCGGCTCGAACTTCGTCCAGTACGGCAGCGTCGACGCCGGCAAGGACCTCGAGGGCAAGGACTTCGCCGCCCCGGTGGCGGTGTCCGGCTTCTCCGAGGCCTGGATCACGAACATGTGCCAGTCGGTCGTGACGCCGAAGGTGCCGTTCGTCGGTGACGTCACCCTCCGCCTGGAGGCCGGCACCGGCAAGGACAAGGTCTACGCGAAGGGCATCTACCTCGATGTCTCCGAGCTCAAGGCCGACGCCGAGTTCACCAACATCGACATCGGCGTCGCGGCCGGCCAGCTCAACGCGGGCCCCGACGGCAAGCCGGTTCCGGGCAAGCCGGGCATCCAGCCCAACACCAAGGCCAACCCGTACGGCTTCGGCCAGCGTGCCGAGCAGGCGACGCTGAACAACGTGGAGCAGAAGGCGTGGGCCACCACGGCCGGCACCTTCAAGCTCCCCGACCTCCACCTGTCCCTGCACCGGGGCACCGCCAAGGAGTGCTACAAGGACTGACCGGTCCACGAGGACCAGGTCGTCCTGAGGGTGGGGCCGCTCCGTGCGGTCCCACCCGCCAGGCACCCTCTCTTCAACTTCTCAGCAACACCGCTTCCAGGGAGCTGTTCCATGAGCGCCGAGATCCCCGCCTCCCGCGAAGTCCCCACGAAGGAGAACCGGTTCAAGGTCTGGCGACAGACCCGGCCGTTCTGGGCGGGACTGTTCACCATGATCGGCGGCGTGCCGATCGCCTACCTTCCGTACGGGGACATGCGGCTCGGCAATGTCACCCTCGCCATGCAGACGACCGCCGGAGCCGGCGCCCTGATCATCGGCGTCCTGCTCATCACGCTCGGTCTGACGATGTGGTTCCAGCCCGTCGTCCGGGTGTTCGCGGGTGTCGCGACGATCGTCCTGGCGCTCGTCTCCATCCCGGTCTCGAACTTCGGTGGCCTGGTCGTCGGCTATCTGTTCGCGGTCATCGGCGGCGGCATGTCCGCCGCGTGGGCGCCCGCCCCGCCGGCCGAGGAGACCGACGAGGCAGAGGCCGAAGAAGAGCACGACGGTCGGCCGGAGGCCTCCGACGAGGCCGCCCCCGCCCTCGACCCCGAGACCGAGGCCATGGTTGCGGCCGTGTTCCCGGAGCAGCGTGAGGGCGCGCAGCCGCTGACCGACACGACGATCGACGCCAAGGGCGGGAGGAACAGTGCGGGGTGACGAGACTCAGTCGGCGCTCGCGAAGGAGGGCCCGCGGCACGCGGCCCCGCGCAAGTCGCTGCTGAACAGGATCCAGGGCCCCGCGGGCAAGGCGATGGCGCTGGCCGCCATGCCGACCGCGGTGTTCGTGGGCATGGGCCTCACGCCCAGGCTCGCCCTCGCCGACGAGAAGGACATCCCCTTCGCCCCCGGCCCCTGTGTGACGCGCTCCGACGAGCCGACGCAGGAGGAGACCGAGAAGCCGGCCGAGACGGCGAAGCCGACGCCCTCCTCCACCGCCACCGCGACGCCTTCCGCGACCGCGACGGCCACCCCCACCGCCACCGCGAGCCCCACCGCCACCGGAGCCCCGACGCCGACCGCGACGGAGACCGGGCAGGCGGCCACGCGTCAGACGAAGGACGAGGCGAAGACCACCGCCTCGCCGACCGCGACGCCGACACCGACGGCCACCCCCACGCCGACGAAGTCGAAGAACCCGCTCGACCCGCTGGGCGTCGGCGACGCGCTCAAGGACCTGTTCGACGGCCCGGACCCGAAGCCGACGGAGACGCCCACCACGGCGGCCCCGACGACCCAGGCACCGGCCCCGAGCGCCTCCACGACGGCCCCCGCCGAGAAGCCGGCGACCGCCGACGACCCGGCCGCGAGCACTCCGCCGAAGTCGACCACCGCTCCGAAGGCGACCGCCGACCCGGCCGCGGAGAAGACGAAGAGGCAGATCGAGCAGGCCGCCGAGCAGGCGGGCGCGAAGGTCCAGGAACTCCCCGAGAGCGCCAAGGGCCTGGACGCCAAGAAGGACGAGTCCATACCCGACGGCGCCAAGCCGCACATCCCGTGCGCCGTGCCGGACCCCGAGGCGCTGGCAGCGGCCGAACTGGAGCCCGGCATCCCGCTGCTCCCGGACGCGCCGTGGCGGCTGGACAGCACGAAGCTCACCCTGCTGGGCCTCAAGTACCACGGCATCGTCGAGGTCAAGACCGGCAGCGGAAAGATCAAGAAGGCGCTGAAGTTCACCGCGACCACCGTCAAGATCAAGGATCTGCACCAGACGACGGTCCACTCCGACGGTCTGTCGGGCCACGTCCGGTCCACCCCGGGCAAGGAATCGACCATCACCGAGGGCACGGTGACCATGTACACGGAGTCCCTGAAGGGCAACCTCTTCGGGATCTTCCCGGTCACCTTCAGCCCGGCGACCCCGCCCCCGCTGGACGTCCCGCTCGCCATCTTCACCGATGTGACGGTGATCCAGGCCGGCCAGTTCGGCGGCACCCTGAGGGTCCCGGGCCTCCGCAACACGATCGAGCCCAGCTGACCGACGTACGGCCTTCTCGGGCGTACGACGTTCTCGGGCGTACGGCGAAGCCCCCGTCCGCACAGCGCGGACGGGGGC
>NZ_JBHTSA010000225.1:0-5269 GCF_042795405.1 Streptomyces sp. NPDC056480
GCAGAGCACGCTGCTCCACCCGCCGCGTCAGCCGCATCGTCCAAGCCATCCACACCCTGCTGACCTGCAACTATTCAGGATGAAAGAGGTTCAGTCGGCAACTCTCTGGGATACGAGACTAGGCGTCGGAGGATCTCGTCTGTGCCCTTGGTTCAGACGCATGGCTTGGGATCGGTGTTCCATGGGACTCAGATCCGAATTTCCTGTTCCAGGACCTGGACGGGACGGTTTGTGGGACGCCGCGTGGTATTTGTTTGCTGGTGGGCGGCCAACCAGCGCTTCATGGCTGAGCCCGGGAGACCGGCCAGAACCTCCTTTCCGAGCCGGTGAGCACTTCAAACTGCTCGCCACGGCCGTGCAGTGAGGGGATCACCTTCCCTCCGGCCACATCCAGCTCGACCTACAGCGCGGTCGTGCCTGGCGCCGGTGCAGTCATGTATGGCCCGTTGCGGTACGCCAGGCCTCCTTGGCACCACGAACTGCGAGCGGTACAGCTTGGATCTGGCATTTCTCGTCCATAAACAAGGATCCCGCGCTCGCTCTGGCGGATCCAGACAGAGGCAGACTCCGGCGTGGACCTTGTCGACGAAAGGCCTGCCTCCCGCCCATCGATCGAGTTGTCGGCTCCAGTGTCCTGGCGATCAACACGGCTACATGTTCGGCCGTGCACGACTGCGGGCTGCCAAGCAGGGCCAATCTCCCAGCTCGGTGGCCCGATGCTCGGCAAGCCGTGCCCGTCACCGGCCCACCGCATGTGCGGCTGAGCCGAGTCGAAGCGCGATGTCCTTGTCAGAGGCACTCTCCCGCAGGTCAGGGTGATCCGACGCAGAAGGACTCCATGCCTGGGGTGCGGCATGATGCCGGGCCTACTCACAAGCGCGATCCTCATCCGACAAGATGTAATTAGCCTTTCTGTCGGCCCGTGTGCGCGATACGGCAAGCAGGTTGTGCACCCGCTCCAGCAATGGATGACATGACTGCGCTGAGGACTGAGTAGAAGTTGAGTAGTTGCAGCACTGGGATCTGGCGCGTCGCAGACATTTCCTCTGCCATACTCACCTAAAGCTCGGTGACGCCCCACGTTCACCAGCTTGCCAGCCTCGCTGACAACCCCTGGGCAGTGAGGTTGTGGTCAGTCCTCGTGCTGTGTTGGCACCAGCATGAGGACTGACCACACGGTCTTTCGTCCTAGCTTGTCTCGCGTTGGCAGCCTGTATACGACCGACCGGGTCGGGAAATCCCTCTATGGTTACAGGGGCCCAGCCAACTGCGGTGATGGTACGAGAGAGCAGAACAAGCTGGCTTCTTCCTGCTGGGTGTGGAGTCCTGGGTCGAGGGTCCGCAGTCACGGCCAGTGCGCCGACGGTGGCGTGCCGACGGGCGCGGTGGCTTGTCGGCGGCGTCGCCAGTGGGTCCAGTTCAGTGCGTGATCTCGAGGATCGCGCTGGGTTCTGGTCGGGGGCAGGAGATGTTCCGGGAGCCGTCGGACCTCTGCCACGGTGAGGGCGGAGACGCCGCAGGTGGGCTCGTTTCTGCAGCCCCTTTTGTCGCCTCGTCGGCGGCGAGGCCGACGAGGAAGGCGTGGGCGAGCATGGCGGGGGTGATGTGCCGGTACCAGCCGATGTATCGGCGGACTTCGTACAGGTCCAGGCCACATTCGTTCTTCGCGGGCTGGAAGCATTCCTGGATCGCCCACCGCATCCCGGCCACCCGCGCCAGGTTGGCAACGGTGCAGGTCACGGGCGCGTAGTCGAAGTAGTAGGCGATCTCGTCCGGCCGGGTCAGGCTCCGGCGGGCCAGGACCCACCGTTGATGGGTGGTTTATCACCGTCGAAGAAACTGATGGCGGGCAGCTTCGCGCCGGCCCAGTCGTAGACTCGCGGGCCTTTGGCGCCGATACCGCAGGAGTGCCGCTGCCAGACCTCCTCAGGTGCCTGGGCGATCAGCTCGTCGATCCGCCAGAATCCGGCCAGACTCTTGACCTGCTGTGATTTCGGGACCGCGACCACATAGCCCACGCCGAGCTCCTCGAGCAGACGCCGGAACCTCCACTCCTGACCGTAGGCCTCGTCCGCCGTCACCCAGTCCGCCGACAGGCCCGCCGCCAGCGACCGGGTCACGATCGCCTTCGCGAGTTCGCCCTTCGTGGCAAACTGGCGTTCGTCGGGAATCTTCGCGGCGCGGCCCCGTTCCCGGTCGCAAGTCCAGGCCTTGGGCAAATACAACTCCCGGTCCACCAGAGCCCGTCCGCGGCCAGTGGCATAGGCGGCGAACACGCTGATCTGACAGTTGTCGATCTTCCCTGAGGTGCCGGTGTACTGCCGGCCCACCCCGGCCGAGGTGGTGCCCTTCCTGATGAACCCAGTGTCGTCGATGATCAGCACACCACCCGGACCGAGCTTGCCGGCTACGTAGTCGCGAACGTCGTCACGCAGTGCGTCCGCGTCCCAGGCGCTGGAGTTCAGGAGCCCCTGGAACCTGTCCGGAGTGCGGTGGCGGCCTGCGTATTCGGCCAGCTGCCAGCCGTTCTTCCTCGCCACCGGTGCCAGCAGTGCCCGCAGATAGTCCCGCATCCGCCACCGCAGATCCACCCGGCCGAACCGGCCCGACACCCGAGCGAACATCGACTCCAATTCCACAGCCCGCAACCGGGCCTCAACCGTCCCCACCATGACCTGACAACGACAACCGCCAGCTCAGGACACGATCCGCTGCTGGAATACTAACGAGCTGGTGCGTGATTGCGGGTGAGTGTCCGTGCCGTGGGTGGCATGATCCGGGCTGTGACGATCATGGCCAGGCGGACGGTTCTCGCGCATCGGTTGTTCACTGGTATCTCCCGTCAACATCTCGCTTTTCCAGTCGAGGAGTTGGCCGGCCCGTGGCAAGCCGGTGTCGGGGGCCGCCGCCATGAGGCACGTGGCGGGGCCAGGAGACGGGCTGCGGGTGCCGGCGCCAGGCATCGGCTGGTATTCGTGGACCGGCTGGTCGCCACGCTGATCCATCTGCGGCACGATCTGCCGCACTCGGTCCTCGCTCTGCTCTTCGGTGCCGGCCGTTCCACCGTCACCCGGGCCATCGGAGATACGGGCGCTTCTGGCCGAGGGGGGATGCGCTGTTCCCGACCGTCCTGGCCTGCGGCTTCGAGGCCTGGCCGATGTATTCGCCTATGCCCGGGCCGAAGGCGCCGAGCTGCGGCTGGACGCTACCGAAGTCCAGGTCCGCAGGCCCCTGGCCGGCCGCGGCGGACGCCGCGCGTTCGTCTCGGGCAAGAAGAAGCAGAACACGAAGAAAGTCACCGTCACCACTGATCGCCAGGGCCGCACGCTCTGGAGCGATGCCCCGCGGCCTGGGCGTATGCATGACGCGACCGCCGCACGCAACGAAGGCATCGGCGTCTGTTCCCAGTACTTCCCGGAGGTGGAAGTGCTGCTGGACGACGGCTGCCTCGGGCTCCGGCGCGACCACCCTGGCCAAGCGGTCACACCGCCCAGAAAGCCGAACAAGATCGCTTTGCCGCACGCACACGCCGCCAGAGAAGAGGCCCGGCACAGCCACTCATCGAAACGCATCACCGTCGAGCACGCGCTCGCCGACCACAAACGCTGGAAGCAGCTGACCCGCTGGACGCACCGACGAGATGCCCCGCCCGACACCTACAGGGCCATCGCCGGCCTCGTCTCCGACCGTAACACCACCACCTGACGAAACCACCAGCTCAGGACCGTGCATCTCCACCGCAATCACGCACCAGCTCGTAAGCTGAGGAACGATGGCGGCCGAGGGCAGGAGCCACCACCGCAAGATCATCGAAGACATACGCTCGCCGACGCGCCGGACCCTCAGACCAGGCCCCTCTCATGTGGTCTGCCGACTCATGAAACGGGTCGGCAGCGCCGAGACTCGCCACCCCTGCTTTACACACAGAGGCGTTAACCAGCGGTCTGCCAACGCCCCCGAGCCCGGCGCCGCCCCCTCAAGCCATGCGATCGGCGGGCCGAGCAAGTCATGTCGGCCCAGAAAGGCCGGGCGCCCATTGCGGGGCAGCCAGAACGGCCACGGGGGGACCTGCTGGGGGACCCAGACTCAGCGCACTGTGAAAGGCATGGCATTCATCAGCCTTGCCGGGACGCGCGGGCTCCACGCCGACTTCGGTGAATGCCCCTGAAAGGGTCGATGGAGTAGGTCAAATGTAGGCTGGCGTGCTGGAGACTGTGACGTGCTTCTAGCAGATGAGCTGCGGTGGCCGGAGCTTTCCAGTGGTAGATGGCCTGCGCGGCACATGCAGGAGCCTGGCTGATGAGGTCACAGACCGTGTCTACCAAGTTAGGTACCCAGAATCGGTAGAGTTCTCGGTCCAGCGCGTAGTCGGCGGCACGAATCTGGGTGCGGTGACGGGCATGGACAAGCCACCGGTGTGCCGGAAGTCCGCCAGTAACCACCCGCAGACCCTGCTCAGTTACCTGGGCCAGTCGTCGCTGCCACAGACGTGGATGGGGCCCGGGTGTCTGTTCCATCTCATTGTGGAAAGCCAGGATCGCGTCGATCAGCATGCTGGCCCACCGACGCAGCATGTCAACCTGGACAGGTTCACGACTCGGGCCACCAACTGCCTGCTGGGCAACCCAACGCAGCTGGCAGCGAGAGAGCTCCTCTGCTTTGCAACGCGTGCCGAGCGAAGTGAAGGTGCAGGTGCCCGCACCTTCCGGCCGGACGCCTGGAATGACGGTCATATCGCGCCCCATTCATCACGGCAGGCCGCGACAACGGGGGCAGTCGGCCCTGCGCAGGATTGGTAAGTTGCTGCACGACTCATTCTGCAGTCCTGTCGGGCAGCACTAGCTCGGTACGCCGTTCTCCTTTGGCTCACGCACCAATGCAGGGGGTTTAGCGAACCGGGCGGACACAACTGAGTCTGAGTCCGGCGCTGACTTACGTGTCGGGCTGATGCTGCAGCCGGAGATTCTGCCGTTCTGCCCATGGCGACCATCTCGCTCTGGACCGATCGTGTTTCAATCGGGGTGTACCTGTTCTTGAACTTTATGGTGTGCTGCAGCCACGGGCACGTCATGAGTAAATGCTGCTCACCCGCTGGGCTGACGTGCGGAGATTCGACCTATCGCACTGCTCAGGAGTAGGCGCGCACCGGGAGTCGGCGGATCCCCCAGGCGTGGCTTAGACGTCGTTTCTTATGGTGTGATCGTTCGTTGAGCCGTGCATGACGGATCTCATCGAGCGGTTGGTGCCAGACGAGTTATGGGTCTTGTTC
>NZ_JBHTSA010000226.1:1959-3711 GCF_042795405.1 Streptomyces sp. NPDC056480
GGGGTGATGGGTGGCTGGTCGTTGCTTGAGAACTACACAGTGGACGCGAGCATCTGTGGCCAAGTTTTTAAGGGCGCACGGTGGATGCCTTGGCACCAGGAACCGATGAAGGACGTGGGAGGCCACGATAGTCCCCGGGGAGCCGTCAACCAGGCTTTGATCCGGGGGTTTCCGAATGGGGAAACCCGGCAGTCGTCATGGGCTGTCACCCATGCCTGAACACATAGGGCATGTGGAGGGAACGAGGGGAAGTGAAACATCTCAGTACCCTCAGGAAGAGAAAACAACCGTGATTCCGGGAGTAGTGGCGAGCGAAACCGGATGAGGCCAAACCGTATGCGTGTGATACCCGGCAGGGGTTGCGCATGCGGGGTTGTGGGATCTCTCTTTCACAGTCTGCCGGCTGTGAGACGAGTCAGAAACCGTTGATGTAGGCGAAGGACATGCGAAAGGTCCGGCGTAGAGGGTAAGACCCCCGTAGCTGAAACATTAACGGCTCGTTTGAGAGACACCCAAGTAGCACGGGGCCCGAGAAATCCCGTGTGAATCTGGCGGGACCACCCGCTAAGCCTAAATATTCCCTGGTGACCGATAGCGGATAGTACCGTGAGGGAATGGTGAAAAGTACCGCGGGAGCGGAGTGAAATAGTACCTGAAACCGTGTGCCTACAAGCCGTGGGAGCGTCGGATACAGCTTGCTGTATCTCGTGACTGCGTGCCTTTTGAAGAATGAGCCTGCGAGTTTGCGGTGCGTTGCGAGGTTAACCCGTGTGGGGAAGCCGTAGCGAAAGCGAGTCCGAATAGGGCGATTCAGTAGCGCGCTCAAGACCCGAAGCGGAGTGATCTAGCCATGGGCAGGTTGAAGCGGAGGTAAGACTTCGTGGAGGACCGAACCCACCAGGGTTGAAAACCTGGGGGATGACCTGTGGTTAGGGGTGAAAGGCCAATCAAACTCCGTGATAGCTGGTTCTCCCCGAAATGCATTTAGGTGCAGCGTCGTGTGTTTCTTGCCGGAGGTAGAGCACTGGATAGGCGATGGGCCCTACCGGGTTACTGACCTTAGCCAAACTCCGAATGCCGGTAAGTGAGAGCACGGCAGTGAGACTGTGGGGGATAAGCTCCATGGTCGAGAGGGAAACAGCCCAGAGCATCGACTAAGGCCCCTAAGCGTACGCTAAGTGGGAAAGGATGTGGAGTCGCAGAGACAACCAGGAGGTTGGCTTAGAAGCAGCCACCCTTGAAAGAGTGCGTAATAGCTCACTGGTCAAGTGATTCCGCGCCGACAATGTAGCGGGGCTCAAGCGTACCGCCGAAGTCGTGTCATTGCAGCAATAGGGCCAACGCCCGCTGTGATGGGTAGGGGAGCGTCGTGTGCCGGGTGAAGCAGCCGCGGAAGCGAGTTGTGGACGGTTCACGAGTGAGAATGCAGGCATGAGTAGCGATACACACGTGAGAAACGTGTGCGCCGATTGACTAAGGGTTCCTGGGTCAAGCTGATCTGCCCAGGGTAAGTCGGGACCTAAGGCGAGGCCGACAGGCGTAGTCGATGGACAACCGGTTGATATTCCGGTACCCGCTTTGAAACGCCCAATATCGAGCCCATTAATGCTAAGGCCGTGAAGCCGTTCCGGACCCTTCGGGGAAAGGAAAGTGGTGGAGCCGCTGACCCAAGGTGGTAGTAGGTAAGCGATGGGGTGACGCAGGAAGGTAGTCCAACCCGGGCGGTGGTAGTCCCGGGGTAAGGGTGTAGGG
>NZ_JBHTSA010000226.1:3808-5234 GCF_042795405.1 Streptomyces sp. NPDC056480
GCCTGAGACCTGATGCCGAGCCGATTGTGGTGAAGTGGATGATCCTATGCTGTCGAGAAAAGCCTCTAGCGAGTTTCATGGCGGCCCGTACCCTAAACCGACTCAGGTGGTCAGGTAGAGAATACCGAGGCGTTCGGGTGAACTATGGTTAAGGAACTCGGCAAAATGCCCCCGTAACTTCGGGAGAAGGGGGGCCACGTCTGGTGATCGGATTTACTCCGTGAGCTGGGGGTGGCCGCAGAGACCAGCGAGAAGCGACTGTTTACTAAAAACACAGGTCCGTGCGAAGCCGTAAGGCGATGTATACGGACTGACGCCTGCCCGGTGCTGGAACGTTAAGGGGACCGGTTAGCTCTGTTTCGACAGGGCGAAGCTGAGAACTTAAGCGCCAGTAAACGGCGGTGGTAACTATAACCATCCTAAGGTAGCGAAATTCCTTGTCGGGTAAGTTCCGACCTGCACGAATGGCGTAACGACTTCTCGACTGTCTCAACCATAGGCCCGGTGAAATTGCACTACGAGTAAAGATGCTCGTTTCGCGCAGCAGGACGGAAAGACCCCGGGACCTTTACTACAGTTTGATATTGGTGTTCGGTTCGGCTTGTGTAGGATAGGTGGGAGACTTTGAAGCCGTGACGCCAGTCATGGTGGAGTCGCCGTTGAAATACCACTCTGGTCGTGCTGGATGTCTAACCTCGGTCCGTGATCCGGATCAGGGACAGTGTCTGATGGGTAGTTTAACTGGGGCGGTTGCCTCCCAAAGGGTAACGGAGGCGCCCAAAGGTTCCCTCAGCCTGGTTGGCAATCAGGTGTTGAGTGTAAGTGCACAAGGGAGCTTGACTGTGAGACCGACGGGTCGAGCAGGGACGAAAGTCGGGACTAGTGATCCGGCGGTGGCTTGTGGAAGCGCCGTCGCTCAACGGATAAAAGGTACCCCGGGGATAACAGGCTGATCTTCCCCAAGAGTCCATATCGACGGGATGGTTTGGCACCTCGATGTCGGCTCGTCGCATCCTGGGGCTGGAGTCGGTCCCAAGGGTTGGGCTGTTCGCCCATTAAAGCGGTACGCGAGCTGGGTTTAGAACGTCGTGAGACAGTTCGGTCCCTATCCGCTGTGCGCGTAGGAATATTGAGAAGGGCTGTCCCTAGTACGAGAGGACCGGGACGGACGAACCTCTGGTGTGCCAGTTGTCCTGCCAAGGGCATGGCTGGTTGGCTACGTTCGGGAGGGATAACCGCTGAAAGCATCTAAGCGGGAAGCCTGCTTCGAGATGAGTATTCCCACCTCCTTGAGAGGGTAAGGCTCCCAGTAGACGACTGGGTTGATAGGCCGGATGTGGAAGCCCAGTAATGGGTGGAGCTGACCGGTACTAATAGGCCGAGGGCTTGTCCTCAGTTGCTCGCGTCCACTGTGTTAGTTCTGAAG
>NZ_JBHTSA010000227.1:0-5205 GCF_042795405.1 Streptomyces sp. NPDC056480
CCGGTACACAGTTCGTGTACCGGGCCCCGCGGCGTTGTTCTGCCGGTGCGTCCGCTAGGCGGACTTGCGGCTGTCGCGCGGATGCACGGCGATGTTCATGGCGCCGGAACGCAGGACGGCCAGCCTCTCGGCGAGGACCTCCTCCAACTCCTCGCGGGTGCGTCGCTCCATGAGCATGTCCCAGTGCGTACGCGCAGGCTTGCCCTTCTTCTCCTCAGGTCCGTCCCCATCCACCAGGAGTGCCTGGATTCCGCAGACCTTGCACTCCCACTCCGGCGGAATTTCCGCTTCCACCGAGAAGGGCATCTCAAAACGATGGCCCTTCTCGCATGCGTACTCCACGGCCTGGCGCGGGGCCAGATCGATGCCGCGGTCGGTCTCGTAGCTCGTCACCACGAGGCGCGTGCCGCGAAGAGCTCGCTCACTCATGAATCGTGCCTCCCGGGCTTGTCGCCCACAGGACAGGTGTCGCTGTCGTCGTTATCCGGTCAACGTCCGGTCGGCGGTAAAGATTCCCGTGCCGGGTCATGCGTCGCCCGTCGTGCCGCCCCTTGTTGTACCCACCAGTGCCCGTTTTGTCACATCTGACGGCAGATGTGACCCGGTGTCTTCACCAAAGCAGCACGCAGTAACGGTCCGCCTGGCAGGCCAAACGCGTACACTACCGCCCTTTCACTGCCACGTCTAAATACGGTCGGGTATCGGGTTCCCGGCGGCCTCCACCGCGCGCCGGACCGGCACCCGCGCGAGCAGGACGAAGCCGACCACGAAGAAGATCACCAGGGAGATGATGGCATCCCGGTAGCTCCCGGTCAGCTGATACGCGAGACCGAACACGAGTGGACCCAGCCAACTGAGCCCCCGATCGCTCATCTCGTACGCCGAGAAGTACTCCGCCTCCTTGCCGCGCGGCACCAGATGCGAGAACAGCGAGCGCGACAGAGCCTGGCTTCCGCCCAGTACCAGGCCGATCGCGGCCGCCAGGCAGAAGAAGAACACGGGAGCGTCGGCCGGCAGGAGGTAGCCCGCCACCAGGATCAGCGTCCAGACGGCGAGCGATCCAAGAATCGTCCGCTTGGCGCCGTACGACCGGGCGAGTCGCGCCATGCCGAGCGCGCCCGCCACCGCGAGGATCTGGACCAGCAGGACCGCCGTGATGAGCGTGGTCTGGTCGAGGCCCAGTTCCTCCGAACCGAACACCGAGGCCTGGGAGATCACCGTCTGCACGCCGTCGTTGTAGACCAGGTAGGCGAGCAGGAAGGAGAGCGTCAGCGGGTGCCTGCGCATGTCCTTGAGGGTCGCCCGCAGCTGCCGCCAGCCGCTGCCGACCGTGCCCCCGCCGGCCCCCTCCCGCCCCTCCGGGCCGATCTTGCGGTCCCGCAGCCGCCGCAGCGGTACGACGGTGAAGGCGCCCCACCAGACACCGGCCGAGGCCAGACAGATCCGGACCGCCTCGCCCTCGGTGAGACCGAAGGAGTCGTGGCCCGAGTAGAGGATCAGATTCAGTACGAGGACCAGCGCGCCGGACGTGTAGCCGAAGGCCCAGCCGCGCGAGGAGACCGCGTCCCGCTCGTCCGGCTCCGAGATCTGCGGCAGATAGGCGTTGTAGAGCACCATCGAGACCGAGATCGAGGCGTTCGCCACGATCAGCAGGAACGTGCCCAGCAGGTACCGGTCGCCCGCCAGGAAGAACATCCCCGCCGTGGCCGTCGCGCCCACGTAGGCCGCGGCCGCCAGCAGCGGCTTCTTCCGGCCCGTACGGTCCGCGATCGCGCCGACCAGCGGCATCAGCAGCACCGCGACCACGATCGAGGCCGACACGGCGTACGCGAAGAGCGAGCCGGCCCGCACGGGTATCCCGAGCGGGTGCACATAGCCCTCCGCGTCGGCCGCCGCCCGGGCCACCGAGGTGAGGTACGGGCCGAGGAACACGGTGAGCACGCTCGTCGAGTAGACCGAGCACGCGAAGTCGTAGAAGTACCAGCCCCGCTGTTCCCGCTTGCGCTCGGCGGGATCGGAGGCGTACTCCTCCGGTTCGGTGGTTCCAGCGGTCAAGGCCGCGCCCCCTCGTTCGTCCCCGTGACCGGGCCCGGTGATCCGGGTCCGGAGCCACCGGGACGCGCGCTCAGACCCACACACCCCGCTCGGTCAGCACCGAGCGCAGCGTCTCCAGTTGATCGGTCATGATGCCATCGACCCCGAGGTCGAGGAGAGTGTTCATCCGGGCCGGATCGTTCACCGTCCACACATGGACCTGGAGCCCGCGCGCGTGCGCCTCCCGGACGAAACGGCGGTCCACCACCGGGATGCCGCCCTGCCGCTCGGGTACCTGCGCGGCGACCGCCCCGGCCCGCACCGCCGCCGGGATGCCGAGCGAGCGCAGCCGCAGCCCGATCACCCCGCGCACCCCGAACGAGGTGGCCAGCTCGGGACCGGCCAGCCGCTGGGCCCGCACGACCCGGGCCTCGGTGAACGAGCCCACGCAGACCCGGTCCCAGGCGCGCTTCCTGCGGATCAGGTCCACCAGCGGGTGCAGCGCCGACTCGGCCTTGAGATCCACGTTCCAACGGGCCTCCGGGAACTCGTCCAGGAGGTCGGCGAAGAGCGGCAGCGGTTCCTTGCCCGCCACACGGGCCTCCCGCACCGCCGCCCACGGCAGGTCGCCGATCCGGCCCGATGCGTCGGTGACCCGGTCGAGGGTCGCGTCGTGGAAGGCGACGAGAGCCCCGTCCGACGTCGTGTGCACATCGGTCTCGAAGTAGCGGTAGCCCACGGCGGCGGCCCGGCGGAAGGCGGCCGCGGTGTTCTCCAGGCCGTTCGCCGTGCCGCCGCGATGGGCGAACGGGAGGGGCGTGGGATGGTCGAGGTAGGGGTGGCGTACGCGAGTCACCGCCGCAGTATGGCGCCTTCCGGTGTCGCGGGGGCGACCGCGGTGCTTCCGGATTCCGGCTCGGGAACGGCGAACCAGCGAAGGAAGAACTGGGCGAGGGGCCCGATGGCCAGCGCGTACAGCACCGTGCCGACGCCGACCGAGCCGCCGAGCAGGAAGCCGGTGGCGACCACCGCCACCTCGATCGCCGTCCGCACCAGCCGGATCGAACGGCCGGTGAGCCGGTGCAGGCCGGTCATCAGACCGTCGCGCGGGCCCGGGCCGAACCGCGCCGCGATGTACAGGCCGGTCGCCACCCCGTTGAGGACGATGCCGGCCACAAGGAGCGGGATCCGCCCCGCGAGCCCGTGGACGTCCGGGACGAGCGCCAGGGTGCCGTCCATCGCCAGGCCGATCGCGAACACGTTGGAGACCGTGCCGAGCCCCGGTCGCTGCCGGATCGGGATCCACAGCAGCAGCACCACGGCCCCGACGATGATCGACACCACGCCGATGGTCAGGCCCGTCTTCTCGGCGAGGCCCTGGTGCAGCACGCCCCAGGGCTCCAGGCCGAGACCGCTGCGCACCAGCAGCGCCGAGCTGACCCCGTACAGCGTCAGCCCCGCGTAGAGCTGGACGAGCCGACGGGTGAGGTGCCGGCCGTGGCGGCCGGAGGCGATGGACAAGGTTCTTCCCCCCAGGGTGGTGGTAGTGGACTGGCTCATGACACTCTGTGGCGGTGGAACGGGTGCCAACCATGGCCAATTCGAGGAAGGTGGACTGATTTCGATGGCCCAGTGGACTTCGGCGGTAGGACCGGCTCAGCTCGCCCGGCAGCTCCAGGCGCAGCAGCCGCGGCCCGCCGGACCCGGCACGCGGAAGCCGCCCGCCTACCGCGCCCTGGCCGACGGGATCCGGCTGCTCGTCCTGGAGGGCCGGGTCCCGGTCGCCGCCCGGCTGCCCGCCGAGCGGGAACTCGCCCTCGCCCTGACCGTCAGCCGTACGACGGTGGCCGCGGCCTACGAGGCGCTCCGCGCCGAGGGCTTCCTCGAGTCCCGCCGCGGGGCAGGCAGCTGGACCGCCGTACCGGCCGGGAACCCGCTGCCCGCGCGAGGACTCGAACCGCTGCCTCCGGAGGCGCTCGGCTCGATGATCGACCTCGGCTGCGCGGCGCTGCCCGCGCCCGAGCCCTGGCTCACCCGCGGCGTTCAGGGCGCCCTCGAGGAACTGCCCCCCTACGCCCACACGCACGGCGACTACCCGGCGGGGCTGCCCGCGCTGCGGCAGATGCTCGCCGACCGGTACACCGCGCGCGGCATCCCCACGATGCCCGAGCAGATCATGGTCACGACCGGTGCCATGGGGGCCATCGACGCCATCTGCCACCTGTTCGCGGGCCGCGGCGAGCGCATCGCCGTCGAGTCCCCGTCCTACGCCAACATCCTCCAGCTGATGCGGGAGGCCGGGGCGCGGCTCGTGCCCGTCGCCATGTCCGAGGGGCTCGGCAGCTGGGACCTGGGCCGCTGGCGGCAGGTGCTGCGCGACGCGGCACCCCGCCTCGCGTACGTGGTGGCCGACTTCCACAATCCGACCGGTGCCCTGGCCGACGAGGACCAGCGCCGGCAGCTCGTGGACGCGGCCCGGTCGGCCGGCACCGTCCTCGTCGTCGACGAGACCATGGCCGAGCTCCACCTGGACGACGACCTGGAGATGCCCCGGCCGGTCTGCGCCTTCGACCCGGCCGGCTCCACCGTCCTCACGGTCGGCTCCGCCAGCAAGGCCTTCTGGGCGGGCATGCGCATCGGCTGGGTCCGGGCCGCGCCCGACGTCATCCGTTCCCTGGTGGCCGCGCGCGCGTACGCCGACCTCGGGACCCCCGTCCTCGAACAGCTCGGCGTGAACTGGCTCATGCGCACCGGCGGCTGGGAGGAGGCCGTCACTCTCCGCCGGGACCAGGCGCGGGAGAACCGGGACGCGCTCGTCGCCGCGGTCCGCAGGGAGCTCCCGGAGTGGGAGTTCTCGGTGCCGCGCGGCGGCCTGACCCTCTGGGTCCGCACCGGTGGCCTCTCCGGCTCCCGGCTCGCCGAGGCGGGGGAGCGGGTCGGCGTCCGGGTCCCCTCGGGTCCCCGGTTCGGCGTCGACGGGGCCTTCGAGGGCTTCGTCCGGCTGCCCTTCACGGTCGGCGGACCGGTCGCCGACGAGGCCGCGGCCCGGCTGGCCGCCGCGGCCCGGCTGGTGGAGTCGGGCGCGGGCGGGGGGACCGAGCCGCCGCGCTCGTTCGTGGCGTAGCCGCCCGCGTCACGCGCGCGTGAAGAGGCCGGTACGGACCCCAGGTC
>NZ_JBHTSA010000228.1:0-5084 GCF_042795405.1 Streptomyces sp. NPDC056480
GTGGCACTCTGTGCCACCACCCGCCCCTCTGTGTTGCTCCCGAGTCGGGCGGAACCGGGTCCCGCGGATCAAATCCATCCGTCGAGGGGGACCTCTTCGCAGAGCCGGACGATCGGCCTGCGACCGGTCACGCCGACCCCCGACGCGACCTTGACCCGGACGCCGGGGCGCACCGCGTGCAGCGGCCCGTCGACCCGGCAGCGGACGGTGAAGCCCTCCGTCATGTACACCGGCCAGAGGTCGGCATCGGCGGCGGCGACCCCGCGCCGTACGGAGATCACGCCCTCGCCCTCGCTGAGTTCGGGGTTGAGATCGGTCGACCCGCAGGTCGGACAGAGCAGTCGCTGGAACGTCGTGGTGTGGCACCAGCGGCAGCGCTGGAAGTAGAGCTCGGCGTCGGGGCCCGCCTCCTCGGCGGCCTGGACGGCGGTCCCGCTCCTCAGTCCCGTGTGGAACACGATGCCTTCTCCTTGCACTCGGCGGCTCGACCGTGCATGGAGCAAAGATATGGCACTGAGTGCCATCAAATAAAGACCTGAGTTCCCTCAATTAGAGATACCGCGAACCCCTGAGCCGGCTCTCAGCTCTCGCCGAGGCTCGATTCCACCTCACGCACCACGCGCCACATGGGGGTGGACCGCTTGGTGATCACCACGACGACGTCCTCGGCCTCCTCGGCCGGCGCGGCCACGACCGCGTCGGGGCTCCAGGTGCCCCGGACGAACTCCAGGGCGCTGTCCACCTCCGCCAGCGGGTCGCCCTCCCCGCCCGAGCGCAGCCAGTGCCGCAGGGCGTGGTTGTGGGCGGCGACCACGGCGGCGGCGGCCACGTTGGCCCGCAGGGTGCCGTCCCTGCGGTCGGCCCAGCGGGTGCGCAGATAGTCGCCGAGGGTCTTCTCGTACCGCCAGACCACCGACAGCTCGTACGTGCGCAGTCCGGTCACCTCACGGGTGAGCCGGTAGCGCTGCACGGAGAAGGTCGGGTTCTCGGCGTACATCCGCATGACGAGCCGGGCGGCGCCGCAGACCCTGACCATGGGGTCGTCGGAGTCCGCGCTCGCCGCGAGGAAGCGTGTCATGTCGGCGAGGCACTGCTCGTGGTCGGGGAAGACCACGTCCTCCTTCGACGGGAAGTACCGGAAGAAGGACCGCCGGCCGACGCCCGCGAGGGTGACGATGTCGTCGACCGTGGTCTGCTCGTAGCCCCGCTCCAGAAAGAGCTGGAAGGCCGCGGCGATGAGGGAGTCCCGCATCGCGGGCTTCGTGGAGTTCGTCGACGCTGATCCGGCTGTTCCCATGGCCCGAACCTAACACCCGGATCCCCACGGCGCGGCACTAGGTGCCGGAGAGATCCGGCACCGAGTGCTGTCGCGAGGGTACGGAGGCCCGGAGGCCGCTGCGCCAGGGCTCAGCGGGCGCTCATCCGGAGCGCGCCGTCCATCCGGATCGTCTCGCCGTTGAGGTAGTCGTGCTCGGCGATCATCGTCACCAGACGGGCGTACTCCTCCGGGCGCGCGAGGCGCTGCGGGAAGGTGACGCTCGCGGCGAGACCGGCCCTGACGTCCTCCCCGAACCCGGCCATCATCGGGGTGTCGACGATGCCGGGGGCGACGGTGACGACCCGGATGCCGAACTGCGCCAGGTCGCGGGCGGCGGTGACCGTCATACCGGCGACGCCCGCCTTGGAGGCCGCGTAGGCGATCTGGCCGACCTGGCCCTCGAAGGCGGCGATCGAGGCGGTGTTGACCACGAGACCGCGCTGCCCGTGCTCGTCGGGCTCGTGCCGGGCGATGGCCTCGGCGGCGAGCCGCATCACGTTGAACGTACCGATCAGGTTGACGTCGACCACGGCCCGGAACAGATCGAGGTCGTGCGGTCCCTTGCGGCCCAGGATGCGGGCCGAGGGCGCGATGCCGGCGCAGTTCACGGCGAGCCGCAGCTCGGCGCCGTCGGCGTCGATCGCGGCGAGGGCCTCGCGGACCTGCTGCTCGTCGGTGACGTCCGCGGCGAGCAGCCGGACGCCCTCGGGCAGCTGCCCGGCGGCGGCCACGGCCTTGTCCAGGTCGAGGCCGTAGACCGTGGCGCCCCGGGCGGCGAGCGCCGCGGCGGTGGCGGCGCCGAGACCGGAAGCGGCACCGGTGACGAGAGCGGCGGAGCCGGCGATGTCCATGGAACTCCTCGTGTCGTGCGGGTGCGACCCTGCCGCCGGGTTGGCCGCCGGGCCGGGCGCGTGCCCGCGGAGGACCGCGCGGTCCGCGCGATCTGCGCCGCCCACCATAGAACCGCAGGCCGCACCCCCGGAAGCGGAACCAGGAGGACCGTCCGGGGGCGCGTCGGCGCGAGGGGTCAGAACGGCTTGGTCGGCAGGTACTTGCCGTCGAGCGTGATGACCGCGCGCTCGCCGCCCTCGGGGTCGGCGACCTTCTTCACGTCCAGCCTGAAGTTGATCGCGGAGATGATGCCGTCGCCGAACTCCTCGTGGACGAGGGCCTTCAGCGTGGTCCCGTAGACCTGGAGCATCTCGTAGAAGCGGTAGATGGTCGGGTCGGTCGGGATGCCGTCGAGGGAGCCCCGGGTGGGGATCGTCCGCAGCAGCCGCACCGCGTCCTCGTCCAGGCCGAGGAGCTCGGCGACGGCCCGCGCGGAGGCCTCGGGCAGCGCGTGCTGGCCGAGGACGGCGGCGGTGGTGAAGGCGACGGAGAGCCCGGCGGCGTCGGCGATCTGCTGCCAGCTCAGGTCCTTGACGGTCTTGGCGTCGACGGCGGCGACGGCGAGCTCGTGGCGGGCGGTGGGGTCGAACTGGGCGTGCACCATGAGAGGTACGTCCTTTCGGCGGAGGTGTTCTCGAGAAGGGGCGGGATGAGGGGGAAGAGACGCGCTCGGCCGGCGCCGGACGATGTGCGGGTTCGGGGCCGGGCGCGGGGCCTGGGCCGGGGACCAGGCAGGGGTCGGGGCCGAGGCCGAGGCCGAGGCCAGGGCCAGGGGCGGTTCAGGTGGTGTGGGTGAAGGTCCCGGGAAGCTCCTCGACGGTGCCGTCGGCGATGTCGAAGACCCAGCCGTGGAGCCGTACCTCCCCCCGTGCCAGGGCACGGGCCACCGCGGGGTGGGTGGCGAGGTTCGCCAGCTGCGCGGCGACGTTCTCCCGTACGAGCGCGGCCACGTCGCCCGCCCGTCCGGCGGCCGCGGTACGGGCCAGGGAGGCGTCGGCGTGCCGCAGCCAGGCGGCGACGGCGGGCGCGCCGCTCAGGTCGCGCTCCTCGGCGAGCGCGGTCATGGCACCGCAGGCGGAGTGGCCGCAGACGATGACGTCCCGGACGCCGAGGACGGTGACGGCGTACTCGACGCCGGCGGCGACGCCGTCGGTGCCCGGGGTGTGGGCGGGGACGAGGTTTCCGGCGGTGCGGACGACGAAGAGTTCGCCGGGGTCGGTCTGGGTGATGAGTTCGGGTACGACGCGGGCGTCCGAGCAGCCGATGAACAGCGTGCCGGGACGGTGGACGGTGGCCAGGCGGGCGAAGAGCCCTGCCTTGGCGGGGAAGACCTCCCGCTGGAAGCGGGCGATCCCCTCGGCGAGATGAGGCATGTCTTCACCCTGCACGACCAGCACCTATAGCGTCCAAGACGCCTTGTCGATGTCTGCTATAGCTGTCATCTATGGCTGCGGATAGAGTCGACGGCATGCAGCCGGAACTCCGCCATCTCCGCTATCTCCTCGCCGTCGCCGAGCACGCCAACTTCACCCGGGCCGCCGAAGAGCTCCGGATCGCCCAGCCCACGCTCTCCCAGCAGATCAAGCAGCTGGAGAAGGCCCTCGGAGTGCTGCTCCTTGACCGCACCGGCCGCACGGTGCGCCTCACGGACGCCGGGGAGGCCTACGCGGGCTACGCGCGGCGCGCGCTCCAGGACCTGGCGGCGGGCGAGCGGGCGGTGCTCGACGTGCACGACCTCTCCCGGGGCCGGATCCGGCTCGCCGCGACCCCCACCTTCACGTACCTCACGGGCCCGCTGGTCGCCGACTTCCACACCCGGCACCCCGGGATCGCCGTGGAGGTGAGGGAGTTGCCCCAGGACCGCATCGAGGCCGAGCTCCTCGCCGACCGCCTCGACCTCGGCATCGCCTTCCGGGGCGGCCATCTGCCGGGCATCGAGGACACCGCGCTGTTCACCGAGACCCTGGGGCTCGTGGTCGGCCCCGGCCACCCCTTCGCCGGCCGCACCGAGCCCGTACCGGCCGAGGAGCTGAACCACCATCACCTCGCCCTGCTCAGCGCCGACTTCGCGACCCGGCGGCACGTCGACGCGTACGTATCCGAGCACGGCCTCCGGCCGCGGATCGCGGTGGAGGCCAACGCCGTCAGCGCACTGACCGAGATCGTCCGGCGGACCGCGCTCGCCACCGTCCTGCCCGATGCCGTCACCCGGGACCATCCGCATCTGACCCCCGTCCCGCTCTCCCCCGCCCTGCCGACCCGCGGCGTCACCCTCCTCCGCCGGGCGGCCGGCTACCGGAGTGCGGCCACGCGCGCGTTCACGGACCTCGCCGTCCACCGGCACGAGGGGGGCGCGGGCCGCGAGGGGAACCCCGGCGGCGAGGCGGACCCGGGCAGCTAGGCGGACCCGGGCGGCCGGGGGCCGGGCCGCGCGGCGGGTCAACCGATCGGATGACCCCGGGGTCCACCGTTGCGGGCGCCGGAGGCAGCCGGGACGACGACCGACGGGGACGGGGCACCGCCCCAGGATGGAGGGGAAGCGGGCCACGGAGCACCGACGGCCCCCGCAGTCCACCGAGTTCACTGGAGCAGATCCCATGAAGCACGTGAAGAAGACCTCGCGCACCCGTGTCGTCACCGGTGGTGCGATCGTCGCCGCGCTCGCCCTCGGTGGCTTCGGTGCCTACTCGGCCAGCGCGACCGGCGAGAACACGGCGGCCGCCCCCGCCGCCGCGGTCGCCAAGGCGGACGTCAAGAACAAGAACACCACCCGGTCCACGCACCTGACGATCGAGGCCGCGACCAAGGCCGCGCAGGCGACGCTCGACGCCGCCGAGAAGGAGAACCAGCGCGTCTCCGTCGCCGTCGTCGACCG
>NZ_JBHTSA010000229.1:0-5049 GCF_042795405.1 Streptomyces sp. NPDC056480
CCGACCAGTGGAAGAAGCCGAAGCAGATCGACCCGCGCGTCGTTCAGGGTCTGTCGATGGCGATCGACCGTGCCACCATCACCAAGACGGTGCTGCAGGGTACGCGTGAGCCCGCGACCGGCTGGGTCGCCAAGGGTGTCCTGGGCTTCCAGGAGGACGGTGGCGCCGGCGTCACCAAGTTCGACCCGGCGAAGGCCAAGGAGCTCATCAAGGCCGGCGGCGGCGTCCCGAACAACAAGATCTCCATCCAGTTCAACGCCGACGGTGGCCACAAGGAGTGGGTGGACGCTGTCTGCAACTCCATCCAGCAGGCCACCGACGTCCAGTGCGTCGGCGACGGCAAGCCGGACTTCCAGGCCGACCTGACCGCTCGTAAGACGAAGCAGGTCAAGTCCCTGTACCGCTCCGGCTGGGTGCTCGACTACCCGGTGAACGCCAACTTCATCTCGGACCTGTTCCGTACGGGTGCGGCGGGCAACCAGGGTGACTTCACCAACAAGGCTCTCGACGCCAAGATCGCCAAGGCGGACTCGGCCGCGACCCTCGACGAGTCGGTGAAGCAGTTCCAGGCCATCGAGAAGGACCTGGTCAACTACATGCCGTCCATCCCGCTCTGGTACTACAAGGTCAACGCGGGCTACTCCGAGAAGGTTTCGGGCGTGGCGTACGGCCAGGACGGCGACCCGATCCTGACCGGCGTCGAGGTCAAGAAGTAATCACCCAAGCGTAGTCCGCCTGCCGATGCGGGGCTGACGGGATGTCAGCCCCGCGTTCGGCGCCTTACGTATGTGGCTGGGGGGCCCTTCCACGACATTCGCGTACCCGTTCCGGGGCGCGGTTGCCGAGGGAGGGCCCGTCGGTTGCTGCTGTCATATTTCAACGGAGGCATGATGGGGCGCTATGTCGCACGACGACTGCTCCAGATGATCCCGGTTTTCCTCGGGACCACCCTGCTGATCTTCCTCATGGTCTACAGCCTGCCCGGCGACCCCGTGGCGGGTATGTTCGGGGACAAGGGCGCAGACCCCGCGACCCTCGCGAAGATCAGACACGATCTGGGACTGGATCTGCCGCTCTGGCAGCAGTACTGGAACTACATGACCGACATCATCCTGCACTTCGACTTCGGGACCCAGATCCGCAACGGTCGCCCGATCACCGAGGTCCTGGGTGAAGCGTTCCCCGTCACTCTGCAGCTCGCCGCTCTGGCGTTCGCGTTCGAGCTGGTCTTCGGCATCGGCCTCGGCATCATCGCCGGACTCAAGGCCGGCCGTCTCGCCGACAACGCGATCCTGATCTTCACGCTGCTGATCATCTCGATCCCGGTCTTCGTCCTCGGCTTCATCATCAAGATGGTGTTCGCCTTCGAGCTGGGCTGGATCGAACCGAACGTCAGCAACGACCAGTTGGTGTCCGAGATGATCGCGCCGGCCATCGTGCTCGGCGGTCTCTCACTCGCCTACGTCGCCCGGCTCACGCGTACCTCCATGGCGGAGAACCTGCGCGCCGACTACATGCGTACGGCCGTCGCCAAGGGTCTGCCCCGCCGTCGCGTCATCGGCGTGCACCTCATGCGCAACTCGATGATCCCCGTGGTCACCTTCCTCGGCACCGACATCGGCGCCCTCATGGGCGGCGCGGTCGTCACCGAGCGCATCTTCAACATCAAGGGCGTGGGTGGCCTCATCGCCGAGTCGATCACCCGGCGTGAAGGGTCGACCCTGGTCGGCCTCGTCACCATCCTGGTGATCATCTACCTCGTCACCAGCCTGCTCATCGACCTGCTGTACGCGGTCCTGGACCCGAGGATCCGGTATGCCTGACGTGACCAAGACCGCGACCGCCGTCGAGGACGCCGTCGCGCTTCCCGCCGACGTGACTCCTCCGGCCAAGCCGGAGAAGGCCCGTAGCCTCTGGGGCGACGCCTGGGTCGACCTGCGCCGCAACCCGTACTTCCTCGTGGCGTCGGTGCTGATCTTCTTCCTGCTCCTCGTCGCCGCCTGGCCGAGCCTCTTCACGAGCGCGTCGCCCACCAAGGGCGACCTCGTGAAGCACTTCCTCGGCAAGCCGGAGCTCGGCAGCATCGGTTCCGAGGGCTGGCTCGGCTACGACGGCCAGGGCCGTTCCGTCTACGCCCGACTGATCTACGGCACCCGTGCCTCGATCATCGTCGGCGTCACCGTCACCGCGATCGTCACGCTCGTCGGCGGTGTGATGGGCATGCTCGCCGGCTACTTCGGCGGCTGGATCGACGCGCTGCTCTCGCGCCTGACCGACATCTTCTTCGGCATCCCGTTCCTGCTCGGCGCCATGGTCGTCCTGCAGTCCTTCGTCGAGCGCACGGTCTGGGTGGTCGTCTTCGCCCTCGCGTTCCTCGGCTGGACCCAGATGGCCCGCGTCATGCGCGGCGCCGTGATCACGGTCAAGCACGCCGACTACGTCCACGCGGCGAAGGCACTCGGCGCCGGCACCGGCCGGATCCTCTTCCGGCACATCCTGCCGAACGCCATGGCCCCCGTGATCGTCGTCGCGACCATCGCGCTCGGCGGCTACATCTCGGCCGAGGCCACCCTGTCCTACCTCGGTCTGGGCCTCGCCGCCCCGACCGTCTCGTGGGGCGTGGACATCTCCACCGGTGTCGACCAGATCCGAGTGGCGCAGCACATCCTGCTGTGGCCCTCGATCATGCTCAGCATCACCGTTCTGGCGTTCATCATGCTCGGCGAAGCCGTCCGCAACGCCCTCGACCCCAAGCTGCGCTAGGAGGGCGTAAAGGTGACCATCATCGACAACACCGCGACGGTCCCGTCGCCCCGCGACGGCGCCGACCACAACGGTCCGCTGCTCGAAGTCCGTGACCTGCACGTCGAGTTCCACACCCGCGACGGTGTGGCCAAGGCGGTCAACGGTGTCAACTACTCGGTGAACGCCGGCGAGACCCTCGCCGTCCTCGGCGAGTCCGGCTCCGGCAAGTCCGTCACGGCCCAGGCCATCATGGGCATCCTCGACATGCCGCCCGGCAAGATCCCGCAGGGCGAGATCCTCTTCCGCGGCCAGGACATGCTGAAGATGGCCGAGGAGGACCGCCGGAAGATCCGCGGCCGGAAGATCGCGATGATCTTCCAGGACGCGCTGTCCTCCCTCAACCCGGTCCTCAGCGTCGGCTACCAGCTCGGCGAGATGTTCCGGGTGCACCAGGGTCTGTCCAAGAAGGACGCCACGGTCAAGGCCGTCGAGCTGATGGACAAGGTCAAGATCCCCGCCGCCAAGGCGCGGGTCACCGACTACCCCCACCAGTTCTCCGGCGGTATGCGCCAGCGCATCATGATCGCCATGGCGCTCGCCCTCGAGCCGGACCTGATCATCGCCGACGAGCCCACCACGGCTCTCGACGTGACCGTCCAGGCCCAGGTCATGGACCTCCTCGCGGAGCTCCAGCAGGAATACAACATGGGCCTGATCCTGATCACCCACGACCTCGGCGTCGTCGCCGACGTCGCGGACAAGATCGCCGTGATGTACGCCGGCCGGATCGTCGAGCAGGCGCCGGTGCACGAGCTCTACAAGCGCCCGGCCCACCCCTACACCAAGGGTCTCCTGGAGTCGATCCCGCGCCTGGACCAGAAGGGCCAGGAGCTCTACGCGATCAAGGGCCTCCCGCCCAACCTGCTCCGCGTGCCCACCGGCTGCGCCTTCAACCCGCGCTGCCCCAAGGCCGACGACATCTGCCGTACGGAGATCCCGGCCCTCGTGCCGGTCACCGAGCAGGACGGCGCGGATCTCCCGGGCCGTACGAGCGCCTGCCACTTCTGGAAGGAGACGATCCATGGCTGACCTCAGCAAGAACGACGAGGCCGTGGCCGCCGCCGTCGAGGCCCCGGTGGGCCGCGGTGAGCCGATCCTCCAGGTGCGCAACCTGAAGAAGCACTTCCCGCTGACGCAGGGCATCCTCTTCAAGAAGCAGGTCGGCGCGGTCAAGGCCGTGGACGGGGTCTCCTTCGACCTCTACCAGGGCGAGACCCTCGGCATCGTGGGCGAGTCCGGCTGTGGCAAGTCCACGGTCGCCAAGCTCCTGATGAACCTGGAGCACGCCACCGCCGGCGAGGTCTTCTACAAGGGCCAGGACATCACCAAGCTGGGCGGCCGCGCGCTGAAGGCCGTGCGCCGCAACATCCAGATGGTGTTCCAGGACCCGTACACCTCGCTGAACCCGCGCATGACGGTCGGCGACATCATCGGCGAGCCCTTCGACATCCACCCCGAGGTGGCCCCGAAGGGCGACCGGCGCCGCAAGGTGCAGGAGCTGCTCGACGTCGTCGGTCTGAACCCGGAGTACATCAACCGGTACCCGCACCAGTTCTCCGGCGGTCAGCGCCAGCGCATCGGCATCGCCCGCGGCCTCGCGCTCAACCCGGAGATCATCATCTGCGACGAGCCGGTCTCGGCCCTGGACGTCTCCGTCCAGGCGCAGGTCATCAACCTGATGGGGAAGCTCCAGGACGAGTTCAACCTCTCCTACCTCTTCATCGCGCACGACCTGTCGATCGTCCGGCACATCTCGGACCGCGTCGGCGTCATGTACCTCGGCAAGATGGCCGAGATCGGTACGGACGAGCAGATCTACGAGCACCCGACGCACCCGTACACCCAGGCGCTGCTCTCCGCGGTGCCGGTGCCGGACCCGGAGGCCCGCGCGCACCGCGAGCGGATCATCCTGACCGGTGACGTCCCCTCGCCGGCGAACCCGCCGTCGGGCTGCAGCTTCCGCACCCGTTGCTGGAAGGCGCAGGAGAGGTGCTCGCAGGAGACGCCGCTCCTGGCGATCCCGACGCGCTTCGACGGCCTGGACACCCCGGCCGCCCACCTCTCGGCGTGCCACTTCGCCGAGGAGAAGCAGGTCGTGCCGGTGCACTGACGCACCGACCGGCAGACATCCCGAAGGGCGCCCCGTTCCGTACGTACGGAACGCGGGGGGCCCGGGGGGGGATAAAAAAAAAAAAGCCCCCCCCACCCCAAGAGAAAGGGGGTGGCGGGAGGGGGGTGGGTATA
>NZ_JBHTSA010000230.1:0-4987 GCF_042795405.1 Streptomyces sp. NPDC056480
TTCGGCTCGGGCTTCGGTTCCGGCTTGGGTTCCGGCTTCGGCTCCGGCTTCGGCTCAGGCTTCGGTTCCGGCTTGGGTTCCGGCTTCGGCTCCGGCTTCGGCTCAGGCTTCGGCTCAGGCTTCGGCTCGGGCTTGGGCTCCGGCTTGGGCTCCGGCTTCGGCTCAGGCTTCGGTTCCGGCTTCGGCTCAGGCTTCGGTTCCGGCTTCGGCTCAGGCTTCGGTTCCGGCTTCGGCTCGGGCTTCGGTTCCGGCTTCGGCTCGGGAATCGTCGGGTCCACCGGATCCACCGGCCCCGTGGGATCGGTCGGATCCGTCGGGTCTACGGGGTCCGTCGGGTCCACCGGATCCGTCGGCCACGTCGGGTCCACCGGGTCCGTCGGGTCCACCGGGTCCGTGGGATCCGTCGGCTGCGTCGGGAGCTCCGGCTCGGTGCCGTACAGCATCTGGCGGAACGTCTGCGACGACCGCGGATTGTCGTCGCACTGCCAGACTCCGTGCGGACAGTAGTCCGTGATCGTGTGATACAGCGGCTTGTGCTGCTTCATCCACTCCAGCATGCGCCGCATGTATTCGGGGTTGTCGCCGTTACGGAAGAGCCCCCATTCGGGATAGGAGATCTGCTTTCCGTGCTCGGCGGCGAAATCGACCTGCTTCTGCAGCCCGTACGGTTCGCTGACGTGCTGGTCGAAACTCGACCCCGGGGGCTGGTCGTACGAGTCCATGCCGATGATGTCGACGACGTCGTCGCCCGGGTAGCACTCCGTCCACGGGACGGCGTCACGGCCGCGGCTCGGGTTGAAGTCGAAACGGAACTCCTGTCCGGGGACGGCACGCATCGCGGTGACGATCCGGTTCCAGTACTTCTTCCACGCGGTCGGGTCGGGCGCACAGCGATGGGTGTACGTCGTCCCGTTCATCTCCCAGCCGAGGTTGACGACCGTGTCGGTCGCCCGCAGCCGGACGAGCCGCTCGGCGAGGGCCGTGAAGTGGTGGTCGTAGTACCCGGCGGCTCCGAGCTGGAGCTGACGGCGGACCTCGGCGTCGGAGACGCCGGCCTCGTTGCGCTCCAGCATGGGGACGTTGAGGACGAACAGGCGGTCGGCCTTCTCGTTGCGCCAGTCCGCCCAGGCGTCCAGGAAGCCGGGCGGGCCCTCGATGTTCTTCCAGAGGTCGCCGGGGAGGTAGGTGTGGCCGACGCGGAGTTCGCGTCCGCCGAGCCACTGCTCCAGCTGCTCGATGCGGGCGACCCCGAGCGCGCCCGAGTCGAGGAAGGCTCCCATGGCGCTGGAGAGAGTCGGTCCGGGGTCTCTCGTCGTTACTGGTTCGGAGGCGTGCGCGGGGGACGAGAGCACGACTGAGCCCGAGGCGAGGAGACCGGCGGTGAACACCCCCAGCCACACTCTCGATGGTCGCCGATGTGTAGCCGCCATGGCCGCTCCTTCGCTTCGTACGCCTTTTGACGAACCGTCAATCCGATACTCCGAAAGTATTCCTAATGAGCCGATCGTGAACTCGGCTTCGCCTGATCAGTAGTCCATTAGAGGATTTCATCGCCCAGTTGGGGCATCCGAGATGAAGGGCATGCCGTGCTGCGTCGTCAGAGTTTCGACACCAGCGTTCCCACCGTCCTTGTACGGCTCGACCGGAATCCCTTCCATCACGGCACGCTCGGAGCCGCGCGCTCGCTGGGCCGGGCGGGAATTCCGGTCCACGCGGTCATCGAATCGAGCCGCAGTCCGGTCGCCCGCTCCCGTTATCTCCGGTCGACCCGCGCGAGCCCCGGGACGACCACCGCCGGCGAGCTGACCGCGCTCCTCCACCGGTACGCCGAGGAGATCGAGGAGGGGACGGGCCCCACGCCCGACGGCTCGTCAACTCCCCTCCTCGTCCTCCCCCTGGACGACGTGAGCGCCCTCGCCCTGGCACGCCGCCGTGCCGAGCTCTCCCCCCGCTTCCTGCTCCCCGCGCAGACCGAGGAGCAGCTGCTGCGGGTCGCGGACAAGGCGGCGCTCGCCGAGACCTGCGCGGCCCTGGGCCTGCCCCACCCCCGTACGGAACTCCCCGCCGGTTCCGACGAGGCCGCCGCGATGGCCTGGTCGCTCGGGCTTCCGGTGGTCGCCAAGTGGAGCCGTCCCTGGCTGCTTCCGGCCGGCGGCGGGCTGCGGAGCACCTCGATCGTGCGGTCCCTCGCCGAGGTACGGGAGCTGTACGCCCGGAGCCCGGAGGCCGGCAGCAGGCTGCTGCTCCAGGAACTCCTCCCGGCGGGCCGTGACCTGGACTGGTTCTTCCACGGGTACGTGGGCGGCGACGGCGGCTGTACGACGGGGGCGACGGGCCGCAAGGAGCGGTCCTGGCCGGACGGAGCCGGGCTCACCGCCGTGGGCCGCTGGACGGCGAACCCGGCCGTGGAGCGCGCGGCCCGCGAGCTGTTCGACGCGCTCGGCTTCCGGGGCGTGTGCGACCTGGACTTCCGGATGAACCGGTCGACGGGCGCGTACCACCTGCTCGACTTCAACCCCCGGCCCGGCGCGCAGTTCCGGCTCTTCGCCGACGCGGACGGTCTGGACGTGGTCCGGGCGCTCCATCTGGACCTCACCGGGCGTCCCGTCCCTCCGCACTCCCCCGCGTACGGCCGCCGGTTCGTGGTCGAGAACTACGCGGTGCTGTCGCTCCTCACCTCCCCGCGCCGCCGCCCCGCGGACAGGTCCGGAGCAGGCTCCGACGGCGTGCCGGGGCGGACCGAGTACGCCTGGTGCGCGGCGGACGACCCTGTACCGGCGTTCGCGATGGGCCTCGCCTGGCTCGGGCACCTGCTGCGCAGGGCGGTGGTCTCGGCGCGCCGGTTCCTCGGGTCCCTGCGGGCGCGTCCGCCGCTGTCCCCGACGACGCCGCCGGCCCGCAGCTCCTCCAACCAGCTCACCCCACGATGAAGGCGGAAGGCACGATGTCGAAGTCGATGTACGACCTGGTGGTCGTCGGGGCCGGACCGTACGGCCTGTCCGTGGCCGCGCACGCGGCCGCCCACGGGCTGCGCCTGCGGACGTTCGGCCGCTCGATGGAGTCCTGGCACGCGATGCCCTCGGGCATGTTCCTGAAGTCGGAGCCCTGGGCCTCCCATCTCTCCGACCCGGAGCGGGCGTACGGGCTGGACGCCTACGCCGCCACGCGGGGGGTGCGCGCCGCGCACGGGGTGCCGCTGCCGGTGGACTTCTTCGCCGCGTACGGCGACTGGTTCGCCCGGCAGGCGGTGCCCGCGCTCGACGAGCGGCTGATCGGCTCGGTCGCGCCCGGCGCGGACGGCTTCGAACTGCGGACCGAGGACGGCGAGGCGCTGCGGGCCAGGACGGTGGCGCTGGCGGTCGGCGTCCTGCCGTTCATGGAGATCCCGGGTCCGCTGCGGGGCCTGCCCCGGCGGTACGTCACCCACTCCAGCCACCACGGCGAGCTGGACCGCTTCGCCGGCCGGGACGTGACCGTCGTCGGGGCCGGGCAGGCCGCCCTGGAGACGGCCGCACTCCTCGTCGAGCAGGGTGCCGCGACCGTTCGGGTCCTCGCCCGCGCGGACCGGCTGAACTGGAACACCCTCCCCCCGGCTCTCGACCGGGGCCTGTGGCCGAGCGTGCGCGCGCCGCACACGGGCCTCGGCTGCGGCTGGCGGAACAGGCTGTACGCGGACACGCCGGGTGTCTTCCGCCGGCTGCCGGCCGCGACCCGTGAGCGGATCTTCGACTCGGCACTCGGCCCGGCGGGGGCGTGGTGGCTGCGCGAGCGGTTCGCGGCGGTCGGGGACGTACGCCTCGGGCAGCGGATCACCGCGGCGGCCGTGACGGGGGACGAGCGGCTGCGGCTCGACGTGACCGGGCAGGAGGGGGCGACGGTCGTGGAGACCGACCATGTCGTCGCGGCCACCGGGTTCACCCCGAGCCTGGACCGGGCGGGCGTGCTCTCCCCGGAGCTGCGCGGTGCGTTGCGGACGGTCGGCGCGGGCGGCGCCCCGGAGGTCGGCGGTCTCTTCGAGTCCTCGTGGCCGGGTCTGTTCCTGGCCGGGCTGCTCACCGCTCCTTCGTACGGTCCCTCGATGCGGTTCGTCTTCGGTGCGGAGTACACGGCGGGGCGTCTGGTGCGCGGGGTGCGGCAGCGGCTGCGGGCGGGGGCCCGGGGCGGGGCGGTGGGCCGGCCGCGTACGGGAGGGAAGGCGCCGGTCTCGGCATGAGGGAGGGCCGGCTCCCGGGGAGCGGATGCTCTCCGGGGGCCGGCCCCTGTGCCTGCGTGCCGCCAGGGCTCAAACGTTGGCGCAGGTGTTGAACGCGGCCGGGTTGAGCAGGCCGATGACGTTCACGCTGTTGCCGCAGACGTTGATCGGCGCGTGGATCGGGATCTGGACGACGTTGCCGGAGAGGACGCCCGGCGAACCGACCGCGAGACCCTCGGCGCCCGCGTCGGCGAAGGCGGGGGTCGCCGCACCCATGGCCATGATGATTCCGGCGACGACGGCAGCAGCCTTCTTACAGTTCATTTTCGTCTGCATCCTTTCGGTGGCGGAACAGTTTTCACGCAACACAACGAACAGGTCGCACAAAGGAAACCGCGAAAACGACGACTTTCGTTCTTTCACTCCATTGCGCGCACGGACAGGGCCGGAGGGAACGCGATCGTTCCCTCCGGCCCTGTCCTGCGCGAGACGGATCAGCCGTTGTAGGCACCGTTCCCGGAGAGGACCGGGATGTCCTCCAGGATGTGCGACAGCGGCTCGTCACCCTTGGCCTGGGTGGAGTTCTCGGTGCACTGCTGGTTCTGCGGGGAGGAGAGGACGTTGATGTCCTGGACCGCGACCGGGACGAGGACGCCGACGACCGAGCCGACGTTGCCCTTGACCGGGGCGCCGAGGCAGAGCTTGTTCAGGGAGCCCTGGACGGCCGAGAACTGGGGGCTCATGTGGCCGTACGTGGCGGAGTTGCCGTACTCCTGGTGGGCGCCGTTGCCGCTG
>NZ_JBHTSA010000231.1:0-4684 GCF_042795405.1 Streptomyces sp. NPDC056480
GCTGCTCCCCGGGCCCTTCCGCATGCCGTGGACGGTCAGCCGAGGCGCTTGACCGCCGCCTCGACCCGCTCGTCCGTCGCCGTGAACGCGACCCGTACGAACCGCTCCCCCGCCTCGCCGTAGAAGTCTCCCGGCGCCACGAGGACGCCCTTCTCCGCCAGGTACGCCACGGTCTCCCAGCACGGCTCGTCCCGGGTCGCCCACAGGTACAGGCTCGCCTCGCTGTGCTCGATCCGGAAGCCGTGCGCCTCCAGGGCCGCCCGCAGCGCCGCCCTGCGGGCCGCGTACCGCTCCCGCTGCTCGGCCACGTGCGCGTCGTCGCCGAGCGCCGCGACCGTCGCCGCCTGCACCGGCGCCGCCGTCATCATGCCGCCGTGCTTGCGGATCTGGAGCAGCTCACCGAGCACGGCCGCGTCGCCCGCGACGAACGCGGCCCGGTAGCCGGCCAGGTTGGAGCGCTTGGACAGAGAGTGGACGGCGACGATGCCCTCGTACGAACCGCCGCAGACGTCCGGGTGGAGCACGGAGACCGGGTCGGCCTCCCAGCCCAGCTCCAGGTAGCACTCGTCGGAGAAGACCAGGACACCGTGCTCGCGCGCCCAGGCCACGATCCGGGTCAGCTCGCCCTTGGAGAGGACCTTGCCGGTCGGGTTGGACGGGGAGTTCAGCCAGAGCAGCTTGAGCCCCGCCGGGTCCAGCAGCGTCGGGTCGTCGTAGACCACGGGCGTCGCGCCGCAGAGCCGCGCGCCGACCTCGTACGTCGGGTACGCGAGCCGGGGGTACGCAACCCGGTCGCCCGCGCCGAGACCCAGCTGCGTCGGCAGCCAGGCCACCAGCTCCTTGGAGCCCACCACCGGCAGCACGTTCTCGTGGGCGAAGTCCACCGCGCCCAGCCGCCGCTCGCACCAGCCGGTCAGCGCGTCCCGAAGCTCCTTCGTCCCCCACACCGTCGGATAGCCCGGCGAGTCCGCCGCCGCGACCAGGGCCTCCTGGATCAGCGCGGGGACCGGGTCGACGGGCGTGCCGACCGAGAGGTCCACGATTCCGTCGGGGTGCGCCACGGCCGTCTTCTTGTACGGCTCCAGCTTGTCCCAGGGGAAGACGGGCAGGCGCGAAGAGACTGCGCTCACGGGTTGGCTCTCACTTCCTGTACGTGCGCGGGTGAGGCGTCGGGAAACGCCTCGGCCCCGTACGGCGGCCGACGCCGTACGGGACCGGATTCGACCTGAAGCGGTCGATCAGCCGTTCTGCGGCGGCAGGGCGGCGATGAAGGGGTGGTCGCGCTCGATCTCGCCGAGCTTGGAGGCACCACCGGGCGAACCGAGCTCGTCGAAGAACTCGACGTTCGCCTTGTAGTAGTCCTTCCACTCCTCCGGGGTGTCGTCCTCGTAGAAGATCGCCTCGACCGGGCAGACCGGCTCACAGGCCCCGCAGTCGACGCATTCGTCCGGGTGGATGTACAAGGACCGCTTGCCCTCGTAGATGCAGTCGACGGGGCACTCCTCGATGCACGCCTTGTCCTTCACGTCGACACAAGGCTGCGCGATGACGTAGGTCACGCTGTCGTTCCTCCTCGATAGGGCTGGTCTGCGCGGGAGCGCGGCGTCGTCGATGCCCGCACCTAGTATCTCCGTTCTTGGGGGCGATCCGAACAGGAGGGGCGGAGAAGCTGTGGAATTCACCGGCGGAGGACGCCTAGAGGTCCGAATTACCAGCGCTGACGTGGGAAAACGTGTCTCCGTTCGGTACGTGACGGACTCAGCTGCGGCGGGTGAGAAGTTCACCGACGCGGTCGGCGTTCTCACATCATGGGACAACTCTGTGCTGCTGATCACACGAAAGAGCGGCGACGGCGTCCGGATCGCGGAATCCACCCTGGTCGCCGGGAAGATCGTCCCGCCCGCCCCGGCCCGCCGGCGCGGCCCCTCCGCCACCTTCCCCGAGCTGGCCCGCGCCACCGCGCGCGCGTGGCCGCCGGTCGAGAGCGAGATGCTCGGCGAGTGGACCCTGCGGGCCTCCGACGGCTTCACCCGGCGGGCCAACTCGGTGCTCCCGCTAGGTGATCCGGGACTG
This sequence comes from Streptomyces sp. NPDC056480, assembly GCF_042795405.1. Lineage (NCBI taxonomy): Bacteria > Bacillati > Actinomycetota > Actinomycetes > Kitasatosporales > Streptomycetaceae > Streptomyces > Streptomyces sp. NPDC056480. The sequence goes on from NZ_JBHTSA010000231.1 coordinate 2,074, forward strand.
CCGATCGCCGACGCCCTGACGCACGTACGCGCGTGGTACGAGGCACGGAGCCTCCCCGCCTACATCCAGACCGCCACCGGCGCCGAGGGCGCCCAGGAACTGCTCTGCGCGGCCCTCGACCGGCACGGCTGGCGGCGCGAGGTCTCCGCCGAGGTACGGATCGCGGCACTGGCCCCGATCGGCGACCTGGACGCCGACGTCTCCGCCGTACGCCTCTCCCGGACCTTCGACGCGTCGTGGCTCCGCCGCTACCAGCGCTTCGGCGAACCGGGCCCCGCTGTACGGTCGGTGCTGACGTCCGGCCCGAGTGTGTGGTTCGCATCCGTGGCGGGCACGGGAGAGGTACCGGCGGCGATCGGACGGTGCGTGGTCGACGGACGCTGGGCAGGCTTCATGGCCGTCGAGGTGGACCCCGGGCAGCGGCGCCGGGGCCTCGCGACGTCCGTCATGACGGCGCTCGCCCGCCAGGCCCTCGACGAGGGCGCGTCGGCGGCCTGGCTCCAGGTGGAGGCGGACAACGACGGCGCGCGGGCGCTCTACGACGGCATGGGCTTCGCGCCGCACCACCACTACCACCACTACCGATGGGCGGAGGCGTGACGGAGGCGTGACGGAGGACGTACCACCACCGGAGGACGGGCCGGAGAACGGACCGGAGGACGGAGCACGGCACGACGGGGCAGCGGGCGAGGACGCCCGCGAGAGCCCGGACCCGCCCGACTGGCGGCGGGAGTTCGCGGAGGAGGCGCGGTCGGAGCGGCCCGACCTCGCCCGGCTCTGCCTGCTGATCGGAGCGGTCGCCGACCCCACCGTCACCCGGCACGTCCTGAACGAGGCCGAGATCGAACTCGACCGCCTCGCCGGGCTCGTCCCCTACGCCACCCGGATCGTCGGCGACTGGGCCACCGCCCTCGCCGACCTCCTCGGCAACCGGGAGGGCTTCGAGGGCGTGCCCGCCGACTACCAGCGGCTGGAGTCCTCGCTCCTGCACGAGGTGCTCAGGCGCCGCCGCGGCCTGCCCATCCTGCTCTCCGTCGTCTGGATGGAGGTCGCACGGCGGGCCGGCGCCCCCGTGTACGGGCTCGGACTGCCCGGCCACTTCGTCGTGGGCTTCGGCGACCCCGCCGACCTGCACCTCGCCGACCCCTTCTCGGGCGGCCGCCCCATGACGGGACCGGACGCCGAGCTCCTGGTGACCAGCGCGACCGGCGAGGCCCTCGACCGCTCGATGCTCAGGCCCGCCGAGCCCGGCGCGATCGTGCTGCGGGTCCTCAACAACATCCGCGCCTGGGCGGCCCCCCGCCCGGAGCGCTCCGACGTGGCCCTGTGGGCGGTGGAACTCTCCCTGCTGCTGCCCTCCCACCCGGCGAGGCTCCGCTACGAGCGCGCCGAGCTGCTCGTCCAGCGCGGGGACTTCCTGACGGGGGCGGCGGAGATGGAGGCGTACGCACACGTCATGGACGCGGTGGACCCGGAGTCGGCGACGACGATCCGGCGCCGGGCCCAGGCGGCGCGGGCGCGGCTCAACTAGGACGTGGCCGGCGGGCCGGATCGTGCGGGAGGGGACGGGTCCGGCTCGGGACGGCGGCGAACGGACAGCTCGTCGCGGTCGAACAGGTGCATGCGGACCTGGCCGACGACGCCGGGTTTCCGGTCGCGGTTCCGGCGGGAGGCCGACGCCTCGCGCCGATGACGCGAAGGGCGAACGCCGGGAAACGGGCATCGCCTTCGGTGGCGGCGATGCCGGAGGCGTCCTGAGGGAGGGGGCGGGGCGGGAGCGGCTAGGGGCGGGGCAGGGCGAGGCGGGAGCGGCTAGGGGCGGGGACCGCCGGGATCCACGTCCGCGCCGCGAGGTCCGCTCAACACGAGGCCGATGAGCAGGACGAACGCGGCGAGGGCCGTGGACGTGCGCGCGAGGTTGAAGAGCTCCCAGCGATGCAGGATCTCCGCGTGGTCGGCGGGAGCCGAGGTGGCGGCCCACTCCTTGATCCGGCCGTTGATCGGCACGTTGCCGAAGCGGGTGATCAGGAAGGAAGCCAGAGCGAGCAGCGCGGCGGCGCCGGCGAGCAGTCGTGCGCGGCCCCGGGTGAGGACGGCCAGGGTCAGGGAGCTGAGGAAGGACAGCGCCATCGCCGTCTGCATGGTGATGCCGTTCATCGCCATCAACCGGGTGTGGAAGTCCAGCCGCATGTCGAGGGGCACGGCACGGAAGGTGGGGACGAGATTGGCCGCGCCGTAACCGAACGCGCCGGCGAGCAGCCCGGTGGAGAGCAGAGCCACGGCCTGGGCCATCCGTACGCGCAAGAGCGCCGCCTCCGAGCTTTAGGGGGGCGGGGCGACCGGATTCGAACCGGCGTCCTCCGAGATGCCATCGCGGCGCATTACCTCTGTGCTACGACCCCGCCCTTGGGATGATCTTAACGGGGGAAGGGGCGGGGGGACGAGGGGATTTCGGAGAGATTCTGGGCGGCGACGGGGGGCGGGGGCGGGGGCGGGGGTGAGGTGTCTGGGGTGGGGGTTTCGGGTGGGGTGCGGGTGCGGCCGCCCTCTTTCCGAGTGTGGGGGGCACCACCCCCCCCGCCAAGGCGCCGGCCGGGGGCGCGGCGGAGCC
>NZ_JBHTSA010000232.1:0-4597 GCF_042795405.1 Streptomyces sp. NPDC056480
GTCCAGACCTGCGTCGTTCACCTGCTGCGGGCGTCGTTCCGCTACGCGGGCCGCCAGGACTGGGACAAGATCGCGAAAGCGTTGAAGCCGGTCTAAACCGCGCCGACGGAGGATGCGGCCACCAGCCGGTTCCTCGAGTTCTGCGAGGAGTGGGGCGGCAAGTATCCGGCGATCGTGCGGTTGTGGGAGAACGCCTGGGCGGAGTTCGTCCCGTTCTTGCAGTTCGACGCCGAGATCCGGCGGATCGTCTGCACGGCCAACGCGATCGAGTCCGTCAACGCGAGGATCCGCCGGGCGGTCAGGGCCCGTGGCCACTTCCTCTCAGAGAACGCCGCCCTGAAGTGCGTCTACCTCGCGGTGATGTCGCTGGACCCGACCGGCGCCGGCCGCAAACGCTGGACCACCCGCTGGAAGCGGGCCCTCCAGGCCTTCGACATCGCCTTCGACGGCCGCCTCACCAACAACCGAATCTGACCTCAGCAACCAAACCGGTTACACCGCTTACTGGACAGACCCACATTCCGCGGCCGGAGACCGGCTGGACGACGGCGGTCATCAGGCAGCCCTCACCGAGGGGGCTGAGAGCGGGGTCAACGAGGCGTACTCCAGCGGCGCCGACGGATCGATCGACACATCCAGCGGGGCGGGCTCGGCTCCGGAGCGAACAAGAAGGTCACCGACAGCCGCGATCATCGCACCGTTATCCGTGCACAGGGTCATCGGTGGCAAGCTGAGCACAGGCACAGGCACAGGCAGGACGGTGTACTGCACGGTTCCTCCGGGTTGGGCCGCCACGGGCTCGCAGCCAGGGCGTTCAGGGCGTGACGAAGCGCAGGGCCGGAGCATCCCGGCTCGGGTTGTTACAGGCGCCAGGCGCGGATGCGGTCGGCGGCCTGATAGACAGTGGCCTTGCTCTCCTGGATGGCGCGGACGAGGTCGACCATGGCTCCGTAAGGGGGATCGATGCCCTCTCCGGAGGCGTGCATGTAGGCGGTGGTGACCTGGCTGGCGAACAGGCTGTTGCGGTAGGGCAGGGGCTGCAGCCGGATCAGGGTGTGGAGCAGAGCGGCGGCACGCCAGGCGGGATCGGGATCGGCCGTGGCAGGGCGCGGGATGCGGGTCTTGTGGCGGGCGACAGCGGCGACGAGGGCGGAGTAGTCGGCGACGCTGACGTCTTCGGGAACGGCCTGTTCCTGGACGTCCAGGAGCCAGGGGACGTCGATGTGGAGGATCATCAGGCGGCGTCCGCCCCGCGTTCCCGGGTAGCGGGCGGGACCTCGTCGGGGAAGGCCTCGTCGAACTCGGCCCGGTGCGTCTCACCCCAGGAGAGGGCGTAGCGGACGAACTGGCGGCGCTGACGCTCGCGCAGCGGCAGGTCGTGGACGTACTGCTTGAGGGACTTGCCTTCGGCGGCCGCGGCTGCGCGGACCTCCTCCAGCTCCTCGTCGGTGAAGGAGACGTTCAAGGACGGCATGCCACTGATGGTACCTAGTAGGCACCTGGGCGGCCAGGAGTTAGCAGAAGGCTCTTTCGTCGCAGGTCAGAGGCATCTCATCCCGGAGCGCCAGCGGGTAAGTGGCTGGGCGCTTCGGCGCTTTCCTAGAGGTGTATCCGGTGAGCTAGGCGAGGGTTCACCAGGCTGTGGGTGGGGCTCGAGGGTGCCGGCTTCGGGGGGCTGTGGATGACGGCGCCGTAGCCGCTACGGATTCTTCGACGGTTGCCTGCAACAGCAGCAAAACCCACCACCCCCGAGGACACCTTGAGGTGCTTCAGATCCGGAACCCGGCTGCGCTGAGAGAGACGCGAGAGTCGACTGGGAGACGGCGGATACTGGCGCAGCGGCACAGCTGGGCGTGGAAGTGAAGATGGCGCCCATGGCGAAATGCACGTACGGGTCGGGAGCCGTCCGATTGGCTGGATCAATGACCCAATGTCCGGATGACGGATTCATCCGAGGCTCGCCCCGTAACAGCTGTCGGTGAGCCAAGGGCCGGTCCAAGTATGGTCAGCGCTCGTTTTCCAAGGCATCAGTCAGCGGGTAAGCACCTGCTTGCGCAAGCAGGTCAATGATGTCCAGACAGCGGATCCGTTCGGGCTGCGGGCTTTGGCGATAGAGGCGGAGCACTGCCGAGATCAGATGATGACCGTCCGCCGCGCGATGGGTTCTGAGATCGCCCATCTCTTTGCCGGCGTGCTGAACGATGCGCTCGCAAGAATCGATCGCGACGGAAGGAAGGGATACGGTGTGCTCGTAGAGTGCAGAGACCAGATGCTCGAGATGATCGGGGAGCCCTGCTGTCGAGAAAGGCATTGATGAGTTCGTCGGCTGATCATGCAGGTGCGGGCGGATCTGATCGGAGCTCAGCAGCTGCGCCACCGTGACGCGAAAGCGATCTCGATCGGTACCGGCAAGGTGCTCGAGAATCTGCCGGGTCTGTGCACGACGGAACAAGTACTGACCGGAGCCGGCCAGAAAGTCGTGGATGTCCTCCTGGGCGGAGACGAAGGACCGAGCGAAGAGGTAATCGAAGTAGGTCTCATGGAAGAAGCCAACCTGTTCCGCATCACGCACCAGCACACCGTGTGACTCGAACACCTTGATGTGTTGGCGGGCAAAACCATCGAGGAGTGCCATGGGCGCCTGGAGTGTTTCGCGTTCACTCATGGAGGCACACAGGGCGCCCGTGATGCCCGACCAGTCCAGCGCAGCAGCCTGTGTTTCGATCTCTTCACGCAGTTCGTCCGTGTAACGCGCGTACAGCTCCTGCAGAGTCCGGTACGAAGCGGCGCGTGCGGAGGCCGACAGGCGGCTGAAGACCGAAAGGTGCAACGGAGTCCGCAACAGCTCCAACGTCACCGGCCCCAAGCTGTCGGGATCCGCTCCGCTGGTCGACAAGACAGCCCGCACCTGGTCCACGTCCAGAACGCTGAGGGGGACCGCAATGTTCGAGCGCCTTCGGCGACCAGCCCGGACAGCCTCCGGTCATTGTCGATGTCGACGGTGCGAGCTACCAGGATCACCTTGATGTTCGGGGCACCGACCAACTGCGCGAGTACGTCCTCCACCGCCTCGTAGGCGTCCGACATCCGGCCGTTGTAGGTGCTGACTGCATCCAGCTGGTCGATCACCAGCAGCGCCGACGCTTCGTCCGCGACCCCGGCCAGCAACAGCGCCGGCGACTCCGAGAGGGTCATTCTGGCTCCCAGGTCCTTGGCCGTCTGCACGCTCGCGTCGACGCCGTCCATCCGGACCGCGGCCGCCGGCCATCCCTCTTCGGTCAGCCGGACCAGGACATCGGTGACGACCGCCGACTTCCCCAAGCCGGCGCCTCCCTCGCAGACCACGATCTGCGGGCCGTCCTCGGCCACCAGGCGCTCGTACAGCTGCTCCACATGCGGACGAGCGGCCACCCCGAACGCAGGCCTGTCCCGTTGCACACGCCGCACAAAGCGCTCGACGGTCCCAGCCAACGCCGCAAGCGTCCCCGTGTCACCCGCCAGCAAGCGCGGACGCACCCCTGGCAGAGTCAGAAGGTGGCTGCGGAGCTGGGAGCCAGTAAGAGCGTCCGCCAGTAGGTCATCGGATGCGTGGTGTTCGGGGTCGTGCGTCCCATCGGTAGTGGGTCCAGGCCCGGCGGATGAGGTGGCGGACGGTGACGAATATGCAGGCCAGGGCGATATAGAACTCGATCACGGTCTTGTGTCGTTCGGTGCAGCGGCGGAGTTTGCCGAAGTTGTTCAGCCAGGAGTTCGTGCGCTCGACCACCCAGCGTCCGCCGGCTTGGATCGGGGTTTTCTCCCCGCGGCGGGTGATCCGTGCGTCGACGCCACGTTCGGCCAGGTCGTCGCGGACCGGCCGGTAGTCGTAACCCGCGTCCAGACCCAGCCGCGGGCGCTCTGGCATCGGGCCAAGGGCCTCCTCGAGGCGGCTGTAGGCGTCCAGGGTGGCGGGCAGGAGGGTGTGGTCGCGGATGTTCGCGGGGGCGGGCTCGGTGACCAGGGGTATGCTCTGCGCCTCGGTCAACTGCGAGCGTTTGAGGCCTTGTTTACCACGGTCGACCGGGCTTCTTCCGGCGCATTCACCGCCTCCGGGAGCTTTGGTGATGCAGCCGTCGGCGACAAGGCGGTCCAGTTCGAGGCCGATCATCCGGTCACAGGCGGACAGGACCAGCACCCGCAGGTCCTTCATGACCCCCAGCTTGATCCACTCGTCCCGGCGCCGCCGCAGCGTGGTGGCGGAGCAGCGCTCATCGGCCGCGCGTTCGTATCCGCAGCCGAAGACGAGGACCTGGACCAGGCGGTCGAAGACGACCTCGTCCGGGATCCGCGGGTTGTGACAGCCCAGCGGATGGCGGTCCTCACGCTCGGGCAGCAGGGCCAGGAACTGGTCGCGGACAGGCTTGAGCAGGCATGATGGGGCAGCAGGCACGGACACCCCGAATGATCATGAAGCGTGAAGAACTCCATGATCGGGGACCGTGCCTGCACCACTTCATCCGCCTACTGGCGGACGCTCTAAGCTTGAGATTTAACCTTGTGTGATCGTCGGGTGTGTGGTGTGTTCACCCACATGGGGATTTCCCGGACATGGTGACGA
>NZ_JBHTSA010000233.1:0-4511 GCF_042795405.1 Streptomyces sp. NPDC056480
GGCGCCACCATCGACTGGCCCACACTCCTGGACCCCTACCAGCCCCACACCGTCGAACTCCCCACCTACCCCTTCCAACGCCGGCACTACTGGCTGGAGCCCGAGCCGGCCGCGACGGACGCCCGGGGACTCGGCCTGAACTCGGCGGGGCACCCGCTGCTGGGCGCCGTGGTCGAACTCGTCGAAGAGGACCGGCTGGTGTACACGGGCCGGCTCGGCCTCGACACCCAGCCGTGGCTCGCCGACCACGCCGTGCACGGCACGGTCCTGCTGCCCGGCACCGCGTTCCTCGAACTCTCGATGGCCGTGGGTGCCCGGATGGGCTGGCGGCGGCTCTCCGAACTCACCCTCCAGGCACCTCTGGTGCTGCCGCCCGACGAGGCCGTGCAGCTCCGGGTGACCGTCGAACCGCCGAACGCGAACGGGCAGCGCGAGCTGGCCGTGCACTCGCGGCCGCAGGACGCCGAGGCGGGTGTGCCGTGGACGCGGCACGCCGCGGCCCTGCTCGACATCGACGACGAGACGGCGGACTTCGACCTCGCCGAGTGGCCGCCGCCCGGCACCCACGAGCTCGACGTCGAGACCCGCTACGACACGCTCTCGGAGGCGGGCTACGACTACGGTCCCGCCTTCCAGGGCCTGCGCGCCGCCTGGCGCGGCGGCCGTGACGTCTTCGCCGAGGTGAGTCTCCCCGCCGAGCTGGACGCCGCCTCCTTCGGCGTCCACCCGGCCGTGCTGGACGCCGCACTGCACGCCGTCGGCCTGCTGCGTGAGGACGGCGGTACGGTCCTGCCGTTCTCCTGGTCCGGCGTCACCCGCTACACCGACGGCGCGGATGCCCTGCGGGTGTGGCTCAGCCCCAAGGGCGAGGACGGGGTGAGCCTGCGCGTCACCGACGGAGCGGGCAAGCCCGTGCTGTCCGCGGAGTCCGTCACGATGCGGCCGTTCACCGCCGCTCCGGCCGCGCCGCGCGGCGCCGACGCGCTGTTCCGTCTGGAGTGGCAGCCTGTGCAGGTCACCGCGACCGACGTCGACGTGTGCCTGGTCGCCGATCTGGCCGAGGTTCCGGATCCCGTGCCCCAGCTCGTCGCCGTACGATGTCCGGGCTCGACGCAGGACTCCGACGGCACGGGGGCCGGCCTCGCCGATCACGCGCACCGCGCGGCGGGTTGGGCGCTGGCCCTGGTCCAGGACTGGCTGGCCGACGCCCGCTTCACCGGTTCCCGACTGCTCGTGCTGACCGACGGGGCCACCGGCCCCGACGTCACGAACCCCGCCCAGGCCACCGTGTGGGGCCTGATCAGGACCGCTCAGTCCGAACACCCCGATCGCTTCGCGCTGTTGGACACGGACGCCGAAGCGTACGACGTCGACGCCGTTCCCGGGGCCGTACTCACCGAGCCGCAGCTCGCCCTGCGGGCGGGCACCGTCCTCGCCCCCCGGCTCGTCCGGCACACCGCCGTCGCCGGTCTCACCGGTGCCGCCCCGCTCGACCCGGACGGCTCGGTGCTCATCACCGGCGGAACCGGTGTCCTCGGCGCCTCGGTCGCACGGCACCTGGTCACCGAGCACGGCGCCCGCCGTCTGCTCCTCGTCAGCCGCCGCGGACCCGATGCCCCCGGCGCCGCGGAACTCAACGCCGAACTGACCGAGTTGGGCGCGGAGGTCACCCTCGCCGCCTGCGACACCGCCGACCGCGACGCGCTCGCGCGGCTCCTGACCGGCGTACGGCTCACCGCCGTCGTCCACACCGCGGGCCTCCTCGACGACGGTGTCATCGAGTCACTGACCCCGGACCGGCTCGCCGCCGTGCTGCGCCCCAAGGTGGACGCCGCCGCACACCTCGACGAACTGACCGCCGACGAGGACCTCACGGCGTTCGTCCTCTTCTCCTCCGTCGCGGGCGTGCTCGGGAACCCCGGCCAGGCCAACTACGCCGCCGGCAACGTGTTCCTCGACGCCCTCGCCGCCCGCCGCCGGGCCGCCGGTCTCCCTGCGACCTCCCTCGCCTGGGGCCTGTGGGCCGAACGCACCGGCCTCACCGGACACTTGGACGACAGCACCCTCTCGACGCGCGGCATCGCCCCGCTCTCCAACGAGCAGGGCCTCGAACTCCTCGACCGCGCGCTCGGCGACGACACGGCGCTGCTCGTGCCGGCCAGGCTCGACCCGGCCGCACTGCGCTCCGACGCGCTGAACGGGACCCTGTCCCCGGTACTCCGCTCGCTGGTACGCGTCCCTCAGCGGCGGGCCGGCGAGTCCGGCCTGCGCCGGAAGCTCGGCCGGCTGTCCGAGGAGGAGGGCCGCCGTCTGCTGTTCGACCTCGTCAACTCCCAGCTCGCCGCGGTCATCGGCCGCGACTCGGCGGACGGAATCGACCCGGACCAGCCGTTCAAGAGCTTCGGCGTCGACTCCCTGCTCGCCGTGCAGCTGCGGAACCGCCTCAACTCCGCGACCGGACTGCGTCTTCCGGCCACGCTCGTCTTCGACCACCCCACGCCGGCCGCCGTCGTCGACTTCACGCTCGCGCTCGCACGGGAGCGGGCCGAGAGCACCGCCCCGCAGCCCGTCGCCGCCGTGGCACCGCGTACGGACGACGACCCGATCGTGATCGTCGGCATGGGGTGCCGATTCCCGGGCGGGGTGGACTCCCCCGAGGGACTGTGGCAGGTCGTCGCCGAGCAGCGCGACGTGATCTCCGACTTCCCGACCGACCGGGGCTGGGACCTCGACGGTCTCTACCACCCGGACCCGGACCACTCCGGTACGTCGTACGTGCGACGCGGCGGATTCCTCCACGAGGCAGGCGAGTTCGACCCCGCGTTCTTCGGGATCTCACCGCGCGAGGCCCTCGCGATGGACCCGCAGCAGCGGCTGCTCCTCGAGGTGTCGTGGGAGGCCCTGGAGCGGGCCGGAATCGCCCCCGGCACCCTGCACGGCAGCGACACCGGTGTGTTCGCCGGGGTGATGTACCACGACTACGGAGGTGGCGGCCGTCTCCCGGAGGAGGCCGAGGGCCACTTCCTGACGGGCACCGCCGGGAGCGTCGCCACCGGCCGGGTGGCCTACACGCTCGGCCTGCAGGGTCAGGCACTGACGGTGGACACGGCGTGCTCGTCGTCCCTGGTGGCACTGCACCTGGCCGTACGGGCCCTGCGGTCCGGCGAGTGCTCGCTCGCCCTCGCCGGTGGCGCCGCGGTGATGTCCACCCCCAACACGTTCATCGAGTTCTCGCGTCAGCGGGGTCTCGCGGCGGACGGCCGCATCAAGTCGTTCTCCGCCGACGCGGACGGTACGGCGTGGGCCGAGGGCGTCGGTGTCCTGGTCGTGGAGCGGCTGTCCGACGCCCGACGGCTGGGTCATGACGTCCTTGCCGTGGTCGCCGGTACGGCCGTCAATCAGGACGGTGCTTCCAACGGACTCACCGCGCCCAGCGGTCCGGCTCAGGAGCGCGTCATCCGCGCCGCCGTGGCCGACGCCGGAGTCACCTTCTCCGGAGTCGACGCCGTCGAGGCCCACGGCACCGGCACCGTCCTCGGCGACCCCATCGAGGCACAGGCCCTCCTCGCCACCTACGGCGGCGAACGCGAGGGCGACCGGCCCCTGATGCTGGGGTCGCTGAAGTCCAACCTGGGGCACGCGCAGGCCGCCGCCGGTGTCGGCGGCATCATCAAGATGGTGATGGCCCTGCGCCATGGCGAGGTGCCCGCCTCGCTCAATGTAGGCAGGCCCAGCGAGCTCGTCGACTGGGAGTCCGGCGGCGTCGAGGTCCTGACCGAGCCCCGCGCCTGGCCTGCCGCGGAAGGAAGGGTCCGGCGGGCGGGAGTGTCGTCGTTCGGCATCAGCGGCACCAACGCCCACGTCATCCTCGCCGAGGCCCCCGCGACCGAGCCGGTCACGGCCGAAGCGGGCTCCGCGGACGCGCCCGAGCGTCCCGGGGCCGGTCTGCCGTGGATGGTGTCGGCACGGTCGGCCGACGCACTCGCCGAGGCCGCGGGCCGACTGGCCGCGTACGTACGCGCCCGGCCCGAGCTCAGCCCGGCCGACGTGGCGTTCTCACTGGCCGCCAACCGGTCCGCCTTCGAGTCCCGCGCCGTGGTCCCCGGCACCGAAGGACGCGACGGGCTCCTCGCGGGCCTCGACGCACTCGCCTCCCGCGAGGTCGACGCGGTCACCGCGGCCGTCTCCGGTGCGAAGCCGGGGCGGGCGTCGGGTGCTCCTGTCGTGTTCGTGTTCCCCGGTCAGGGGTCGCAGTGGGCCGGAATGGCAGTCGAACTCCTCGACTCCTCCCCCGTCTTCGCCCAGGCCATCACCGACTGCGAGACCGCCCTCGCACCCCACGTCGACTGGTCCCTCACCGCCGTCCTCCGCGACGAAGACGACGCACCCGGCCTCGACCGCGTCGACATCGTCCAGCCCGCCTCCTGGGCCATGATGATCGCCCTCGCCGCCCTCTGGCGCGCCCACGGCATCAACCCCACCGCCGTCATCGGCCACTCACAAGGCGAAAT
>NZ_JBHTSA010000234.1:0-4307 GCF_042795405.1 Streptomyces sp. NPDC056480
ACAAGACCCATAACTCGTCTGGCACCAACCGCTCGATGAGATCCGTCATGCACGGCTCAACGAACGATCACACCATAAGAAACGACGTCTAAGAGTGGGCTGAGGGAGCGCCTGCCACGGGGCACCCAAGCGCTGGGCTCCGGGCCCTGTTGGTTCGTGGGCGTCCGTCTGCGTTCGCTGGATGTCGTGTGCGGTGGCTCCCTGTGTGGCTCTCCTGGGGAGCCACACAGGGAGCGGGGGTATGGCTGCGGAGCTCCGTCTCGATGCCCTGCCGGTCATGCTGCCGCAGCGTCCAGGTCAGACTGCGCGGACAGGTCGGGTCGACGCGACGGAGGCGAGGCGCTTGCTCTGCTGAGTTCGACGTATGCGTTCATGCCGGAAGCCTGCCGCGGTCTCTCCGCCCCACTTGCCTCAGTCTTGGCAGGCCGCGAGTCCGAGGGCGGAGGGCAGCCCACTGTGTGCTGCTCTGTATGTCAGATCATGCACACTGCCGTTGTGGTGTCGACCTAAAGCTCCTTCATTGACCGAGAGGGCCCCCTACGATGAGGGTTACCAGTGGGAGGGTGATTCATGGAATCGTTCGAAAGTGACGGACTCTTTTGGCTGCCGGGTCAGGATGAGGATGCGACCGCCGGGCGCATCTCGTTTGATGCCGTAAAAGGAGTTCGCCTTTCCCTGATTGGCAGCTTCTCTGATACCGGCATCCGGGATGATACAGGGGGCGAGGTTGACGTATCTACGATTCGCGGCGTGGCCGGAAAGAGACTTTTGATGCTTATTAACCGCAGAGTTATTCGACGAGATTTGAGTCGCCTGATTTTAAAGGGATTACTATAGTGCGAGCTTCATGTTTGCCGGGCGCTGCCTGCTTGAACCGGATGAATTGAAAGTAGAGCGCGCTTCGTTCAGTCTCACGAACTTGTTTGAGTGGGTAGCCATGAGGCCGGTTTCCCGGGAAATGAACGTCGATCCGGATACCGGCAAGATGTCGAATTATGTCCTGACGCTTACCCCTGCGAGTCTAGTGGAGCAAGCCGCAAGTGACTGTAACCTCTCCATCTCAAGTACGTGGAAGATTTTGGGTAGTAGGCAGAGTCCTGGGTTCGAGTGCGACTTCTCGCCGAATATCGACTACGGAGAGCTGGCCGACTTTGCGAAGGTTCGATCGGATATCTCGATCCTGCAAGACCTCGTTACGGCTACCATCGGCCCTGTTTCTGTGCCCACGAAGATCGTATTGCTTATCCCGGTGGTAGATGAAGGTGAGGCGGGGCATGTTCATGCTCAACTCTACGGGTCTCAAACGGCGCAGCCTTCAGAGAAGCAGGTCACGTCATCTGACATGCTGTTGACGTTTTCCCAGATGGTTGGTCTGCCTGCCGTGGCTCGATGGTTCGACTTCTTGCGCGACAGGCGGGTGATTCTCGGGAAGCAAAGTCGTAGAAAGCCGGACGTTGAAACCCCGGTCCAGTCGCACATCTTCGTGACAGGGAAGTTACCCTTCTCGCCATCGATGAACTCGTACTTCTCGTTCACCGATATTCCCGGGCGAAGAAGGCTGCCGCTTTTCCCAAGAACTCGGTCTTCATTCGAAGCTCCCGGACTTCCTTCTCCAGTTCACGAAGGCGGGCCCGCTCCGAAATGGTGAGCGGGGCCTCCTCGCCGGGGTGGGAACGTCGGTACGCGTTGACCCATCTCCCCAGGGTTCCCTCGATAAGCCCGAGTTCCCGGGCCGCCTGGGCGATCGGCCTCGAATACTCGATCACCATGCGTACAGCCTCGTCCTTGAATTCAGGGCTGAACTTCTTGCGCCTCTGTGTCACGTACCTTCTCCGTCAATCGGACCAACATCCTAGCTGGTCCGATGTCCGGAAACTTCGGGGCGGCTCGGGTCGAATAGACGTGAGAATCGTCTGCCTGCATCCAGCGGCCTTGCGGAACCCGATGGGGCCGCCTTCGTCCTGCTTGCTGGCGAGGGTGACTATGCAGAGCCGCTCAGGTGCCGGTGTAGGTCAGGTCAGTGCAGCCACACATTACGCTCAGCCCGCCTCCGCATCGCGAATTGGGCCCACAGGAGTAATCCGTACAACCGGACGCTGTGCAAGTGCCATCGGTATTAGAACATGTACGGTCCGGTGAGCAATTCATCGTTCCACCCACCCCGACTAGAGGTAACATTTGAAGCTGATCGGTGTTGGCCATTTCGAACCTTTCAATCCGGACTTCAGGGGACTCGACTTGAGACCCTGGGTGATCATTTCGATTCTCTCGGCATTCTTGGATCGCGAATTGAGTAAAATTTGCTCATTGAGCCCTTGAGTTCTACTGAGCCATTTTCATCCTGTCTCTGTGGGGTGAAATGACAGGTCAACGGGGGTGCGCAACGAGACGAGGCTCCTGATCGTTGCGGTGGTGTTCTCTACGCACCACGCATCGTCCGAGGAGCCTCGCTTGGTCCCGTATCGTGCCACGGTCGATGTCCCGCATGAGCTGGTTGAGCACGTTTCCTGGCTCATCTACGCACGAAGGTGTGAACGCCGTTCGCGGTGGCGGAAGCTGGGCTGCTTCCAGCAGGCCCTGCTCGCGCTGGTGCACCTGCGCAAGAACGAGACGCTGCCCGCCCTGGCAGCCGGCTTCGGTGTCTCGACAGCGACGGCCTGGCGGTACGTCGACGAGACCCTCGACGTCCTCACGGCATGGGCGCCGGGCCTGCACGAGGCCCTGACCGGCCTGGGCGAGGGCGACTTCGTCATCGTCGACGGCACCCTGATCCCCATCGATCGTATCGCTGCCGACGAGCCGTACTACTCCATGAGACACCGCAAGCACGGTATGAACGTGCAGGTCATCGCCCGGCCCGACGGCACACCGCTCTGGTTCTCCCGCGCAACACCTGGCCGCACTCATGATCTGACTGCGGCACGCGCCCATGGCATCGTCCAGGCCTGCCTCACCCGGCAGATCCTCGTCCTCGCGGACCGCGCTTACCAGGGCGCCGGTGCCACCGTCCGAACCCCTTACTACCACCACCGCGAACAGCCCGCCCACTACCAGCAGTTCAACCGCGACCACGCCAGACTCAGAGCACCCGGCGAACGCGCCTTCGCGCAGCTGAAGTCCTGGCGAATCCTCCGCCGAGCCAGATGCTCCACCCGCCGCATCGGCACCATCGTCCAGGCCGTCCACACGCTGCTGACCTGCAGCTATTCAGGATGAAAACGGCTCACTGATCTTTGACGTCGCGTTTGATGATCTGGTCATGTTCGGCATAACGGATACATGTGGAGGCCTATTCGCAGGGGTTCACCAGTCCTTCTTGTGAAGCTGAGGGCGGTGATCGTCTTGGCGACAAGAGGGAAGGCGCCGAGGGGGCCGTGGTAGCGGGTGGCGAGGATCTTCCAGTCCTTCAGATGAGCGATCGCGCGCTCGACGGCGGCACGGAGCCCGCTGATGCTCTGGTTGTAGGCCTTGTCTCCGGCGGGCCGTTCCTGACCTGGGGGTTTGCGTCTCGCTGTGAGCATCCCGGAGCCGAGGTAGCCCAGGTCGCCCATGGTGTCCCGGTCTCCGAACACCTCGGCGAAGCCGGACTCACGCCAGGCATGCATGTCGTGCCGGGAGCCTGGAACAGGCGACGAGACCGCAAGCAGATCCCCGGCCGGAGTGGCCGCGACTTGCAGGTTGAAGCCGGTGTCACGGTCCTTGCCCGAGAACATCCGGGTGCCCTCACTCACCCAGTCCCAGGTCGTCACCAAGGTCCCGCCGATCAGGACGACCCGGCCGGCCGACACCTCGGCCGGGTCCGGGACATGCCCGGCCAGGCCCCTCTCCACCACAGACAGCAGTGCAGTCCACCGCCTGGAGACCGTGGCCCGGGACACCCCGAACAGCTCCGCAGCCGCTTCCTGGACCGGGTTCTGCCGCAGCAGGAACAGCACGAGCACGACAGACATGTAAAGGCCCAGCGCGCACATCCGCTCTGGTGCCACCGGCGGGTCCGGATCCTCCGCAAGTACCCGGTGAACCCGTGTCACCAGCCAGTCCAGTTGATCCGTCTCCAGCCCTGTCGTAACGTTCCAGCTCAACGGCCCTGCCCCAGTAGCTTCCTGACGTCTTCGCAACCGTCACGCTACCGAGCAGGGCCCCTTTCATGATCAAGGACTGCCGAACAGAGACCCCGTGAATAGGCCTCTCGGCTTGATGCTTTCATCCATCTATTGAGCCGAAACTGATGGGTTTCCTGCTGGATCGTGTAGCGAACGTGTCGGCCGTGGAAGTAGCCGGTCACGATGTGGGGTTGCCGTTGTCGG
>NZ_JBHTSA010000235.1:0-3920 GCF_042795405.1 Streptomyces sp. NPDC056480
GCCCGGGCAGTCCGCGTAGGCCCCGGCCCTCGGCCGCCCTCCGAGTGTGAAAAGGCGGCCTCCGCCGCCGGGTCAAGGGTGGGCGCAGCCCATCGGCGAAGCCGACGCCGAAGGCGCCCTTGACGCGGTGGTGGAGGACGCCACACTCGGAAAGAGGGCGGCCGCACCCGAGGCACACCAGACACGCTCACCCCAGACACCTCACCCCCGCCGCCCGGGCTCTCCACCCCAACGCCCGAACCCGGAGGCGACGATCGTCAGCCGGCCACAGGGACAGGCTTGCCTGGATGATCCAGCCAGGCGCACTCACCCGACGGCGACACAGCCAGGCCGAACCGTTCAGGTCCGGGGCGGTCGCTTCTCGCCCACCAGGCGTGGGCCGCCTCCACCTCGGCCCAGAGCCGCCGTGGACCGTGCTGCCACACCGTGAACCAGTCTTCGGACGCTCCGTCCCAGTCCACTGCCGCCCACGACGCGCCATCAGTCGTCGCGATCCAGAGCCTGGACGCCACACCCTCCAGATCCGGGTTGTCATGCCACGTCCACCACACATCGCGAAGCTGCAGCCCCATGGCGAACCGCACATCTAGGTCGCCATGAGTGACCGCCCACGGTGACAGTCGCGTAATGGACTCCGCCGGCTGATGCTCGTCACGCACCACATCCCGGAAGATACGCAGGTCAGTCCGTTGGTTTCGCATGAGCATGAAGGCGGAGTGTGGTGCGAAGCGGCCTGACGCGGCGCCGTGGTCATCCACGGTCAAACGCAGCAGTCCATAGCAAAGCCATGGACTGTCCCACGGCGTCAGGATGACGCCCCCGGGCTTGACCTGCTCGACCCACTGCCGAGGAACGGACCGGACAGAGCACGTGGCCACCAAGCGGTCGTACGGCGCATTGGTCGCGTAGCCCACGGCACCGTCCCCGGCGATCACTTGCACGTCCATGCCTGCTTGCCGCAGCCGATCGCGCGCCTCGGAGGCCAACGCGGCATCCACTTCGAGGCTCGTCACGTTGTCCGAGCCCACGACGTGAGCCAGGAGCCCTGCGTTCCACCCGGTCCCCGTGCCGATCTCCAGGACTCGGTGTCCCGGCGCCACGTTCAGCATCCGCAGCATGCGGAAGACAATGCTTGGGGCACTCGCGGACGACGACGCCCATCGTTCCCCGTCACCCGGGTCGTGGCCGTCGTTGATCTGCGTCACCACGGGGTCATTGGCGTACGCGGCGCGGAGCCACGACTCCGGCGCCTCGGATCGCGCGCACGGCTCCAAGTCATCCCCCAGATAGATGTGTTCCGGGAGGAATGCGGACCTGGGAACAGCCCAAGCCGCACGCTCCCACACGGAGTCCATGAGTTGGCCCAAGTCATCGTTCACCGCGCCGAGCAAGCCGCGCAAGGCGATCTGCTCCGACGCCGAGAGGTCCGTCGTCATCGAATCGGCTACTTCCCCTTGCCGTGCTTCGGAGGATCCTTGGGCTTGGCCGTGTCCGGCGACGGCTTCGACGTACCCGGATCCTTGGGCCCGGAGTGCTGACCGTCGCCGCCGCTTCCACCCTTACCCGTTCCCCAACCCATCTGTCTCTCCCTTCGGTTACGGAGTGGCTGTCACTGCCGCGCCTCGCGCGTGGCGGGGTATTGCGGGGCGAATTCCTTGATCCCCATCTTGGGCGGGTCGTGCGGGTGGTTACGGACCTCCACCACGCAGTCCACGGCCGCCGATTCGTCGTGCTGCGGACCGGTGGCCATGTAGTGGTCGAACCACTCCACCAGGTACGCGCACTGCATGCAGCCCGTGGCCGGCTCAGGCCGAGGCCGGAGCTCGTGGTCCGCGGAAAGAACGACCGCCACGACACCGGGTGAGGACTTCAGGTCTCCCGTCCCACCATTCACGACCGGGACGCGGGTGGTGAGCACCCGAATCTGCGCGAGCTCCTGGGCGGTCGGCTGCCGCAGCTCTTCCGGTGGGGACGACCACTCCCGTCCGCCACCCGGCGGACGCAGGTAGACGCTTCCCAAGTAGTGGCCGGTCACCCGGCCCAACCTCCCGTCCTTGCCCACCGCGTACCGCATCGCGGTCGGGCTCCACTCTTCGGCGACCATGTCTCATCTCCCGTACGGGAACGGGCCGTTCCCTCGTGCTCCGCCTGTCACAACCACACGAAGAGCTAACCGTGACGGGCACATGGACGGGTACCGTTGAGGGGAGGGCAAATCATAAGTTCCATAAGCGCTGGGGGCTGGCGTGGCCACGACTTCCGAAGCACGGCGTAACGCAAAACTCTGTGCCCTGCTTGAGCAGGCCGGATACTCGGAAACCAAGTTCGCTCACGCGGTAAACCGACTCGGCGCGGAAGCCGGGTTGTCACTGAATTACCGCCAGCCCTCCGTTTCCCAGTGGAAACAGGGATCACAGCCTAAGCCGCAGGTCAGGGCAGTGATTCTCGCCGTACTCGAACGCAGGTTGGGCCAGCCGGTGACCTATGCGGAAGCGGGCCTGGAACGGCCGCTCACCGACCGGATCGATTCGCACCGTGACACCGTCGAGTCTCTGATCGACCTCGGAGAGGAAGACATGAACCCGTCCCGCCGCAAGCTCCTCAC
The DNA here is from genome assembly GCF_042795405.1 of Streptomyces sp. NPDC056480. Taxonomy (NCBI): domain Bacteria; kingdom Bacillati; phylum Actinomycetota; class Actinomycetes; order Kitasatosporales; family Streptomycetaceae; genus Streptomyces; species Streptomyces sp. NPDC056480. The sequence continues at coordinate 2,606 of NZ_JBHTSA010000235.1, forward strand.
CGCAAGCATCTACTCAGTCGCACTCACCGTCCCAGCGTTTTCAGCCATCACGTCCGTGGCTCACGCCGAGGATCGCGAACGCATCACCCGGCCAACTGGCCGAATTGGCCAAGGCGAAGTCCAGACGGTCCGCAGAATGACGGACAAGATCGCGGACATCCTGGACGAACTCGGCGGTGGTCACGCCCGGCCGATGGCAGCCGCCTTCCTCGTCAACACGGTCGCCGGCTATTTGCGCGCGGATGCTTCGGAGTCCGTTCACCGCGACATGCTGTCCGCGGCATCCGACCTCACCTACCTCACCGGGTGGATGGCGATGTTCGAACGGGCGCACGGGCTCGGCCAGACGTACTACCTCCACGCGCTCGACCTCGCTCGGGAATCTCAGGACCAACTCACCTACTGCCGCACTCTGCGGGGAATGAGCCTGCAGGCCTCCCATTTGCGCTACGGACGGAAGGCCCTGGAGTACGCGGACTCGGCCGCCGAAGCGGCGCCCCAGGCGGGTCCTCGTCTTGTCGCCTTCCTGCGGGGCCAGCAGGCCCACGCCTCCGCCATGGTCGGGGACCGTCGAGGTGCCGTCGCGCGGCTTGCGGAGGCTGAGGCCGCACTTTCGAAGGCGGATTCCCGGCGTGACGCAGTGGGCGGATACGACCAGACGGCGTTCCTGTTCCACGTGGCGCACGTCCGCTATGAGACCAAGGACCTGGCGGGCTCGATCAAGGCCCTGAAGAGTTCGATCCGGGTGATGTCGCCGCAGGAGCGGCAGGGCCGACTCCACGCACATGCGGTGCTGGCTCAACGCCAGTACGAGTACGGCCATCTGGAGGAGGCGTGCAGGTCGTGGGGCAGTTTCCTGGACGACTACGAGGTTCTCTCAACGGCGCGGGGTGACGAGCACTTCGACACCCTGCGCGCTCTCACCATGCCTCGCACCTCGCGCGTGACGCGGGAACTGGGTGAACGCATCCACGTGGTGGCGGAGCGGAAGGCGGCGTAATTCCGTGGCCCGCACCTCTGGGCACGATCCGGACTGCGCCCGGTGAGCAAGCGCCTCCAAGGCACGAGCGGTGGGCCGGGTACGTGAGTGTCGGGTGGGACCGCCCTCTTTCCGAGAGTCGCTCCTTCCGGCGGTGCGTCAAGGGCGCTCCTTCGTCGCGTCGGCTTCGCCGATTCCGCTGCGCTCCACCCTTGACCCACCACCTCCAGGAGCGAAAGCACTCTCGGAGGGCGGTCCGGGGGGCGGGGTCACCGCCGGGCTTCGGGCAGTAGTCGGCGTCGGCTTGCGTCTGCGGGTCGGTGGGTGGGGGCTTGG
>NZ_JBHTSA010000236.1:0-3733 GCF_042795405.1 Streptomyces sp. NPDC056480
GATACCTCACCCCACACGAAACGCGCCTGAGACACCAGCGAGAACAGACCCTCGCGGCATAACAACGACGTGTCCAGGATCACGGGGAAACTTCATAGCCACGCCTCAAGCCCACACCGTTTTGACCACGGCATGACCTGCCGAAGTTGCCGCCCATAGAATCCTTGGAGGTCCCGATGATGTTCGAGGTACTCCTGCCTGGCCCATCCGAGGTCGTTGACCCTGGCACCAACAACGTTCCACAGTTCGTCGAAAGAGACAGCCGTAAGGAAACGCGGCGCCTGTGACGCACCGGGCAGCTCCAGAAGCCTCAGCGGGGAATCGGAGGGGCCGGTCAGCACAGGGCGGCCGCCATAGATCGGCAGAGCCCAGGACTCGTCGGCGTCTGTATAGAGAGCATCGGCTGCCGCATAGAAGTCGTTGACAGCCAGATGGCCAGTGCGATCGGCGGTCGAGGTACAGCCGTTGCACAGCACATCAAATGGCCGCCGGCAAGAACCGAGCGGCGAGGGCTTTGCACCGTGACGTTCGCCCGTCCTCGCACGGCCACCAGCACCGGTCAGGTAACCTCTGGAACTGACCGGCCTCGGTCGTCGGCACTGGCAGACGCTTGGTTCATGGACGCGACCGTGTCTCGGTAGGCTTTGGCCAGTTCGCGCTCAGCCATGCTCTGAGGGTAAGCAGATGCGGGAAGCGTGCTCGGAGCGCAAGGATGTCGGCGTGGAATCCTTTCTCGTTGAGCCAGTCGAACATGTTTGCAGTCCCTTCTCCAGCTTCTCCTCTCAGTGCTTCGGATGGAGGCCGCTCAAAACGAGTGGGAATTCCACCGGCCTCCGTGATCGTCTCGCCGACCTGTCGCACGGTTAGTTCGTCACCGGCTATCTCGATCTTCGTGCCGATGTACGAAGCCGGGTCTGCGAACGCAGCTGCAGCAATCCAGCCAATATCACTCAAAGCAATCATCTGCAGCGGGGTTTCTGCGTCAAGTGCAAGAAGAGCTACTCGCTCACCATCCCTTACCTGAGGTACCATTAACGGCCAGTTCTCCATGAAGAACACCGGGCGAAGCACTGTCGCGGGCACGCCAAGAGCATCAATATACTGCTCAATCTGTGCCTTGGAATCAAAATGGGCGATGCCCGAGCGACGCTCAGCTCCTCCTACGGAGCTATAGACCAAATGACGTATCCCTGTTATCACGGCGGCATCGGCTACGTTCATTCCTCGCCTCACCTCGGCATCAGACGGAGAGTCCGCCAGGTTCGCGGGCTGAACGCTGAATAGACCATATGCGCCCTGTGCCGCCGAGAGCAAGGAATTCAGGTCATCCATGTCTCCGACGGCCAACTCGGCACCCAGCAGCTCAAGGTCCCTGGCCCGGCCTTGGTCCGGGTCACGAACCAAGGCCCGCACCGCCCAGCCTCTACCAATGAGCGCGCGCGCTACAGCACCTCCCTGACCACCCGTAGCTCCGGTTACCAGAATGATTTTCCTGTCCAACATTGCCAGAAATTCCTTCCTCAGACGCAGGGCCTGGTCCCTGAAAGCAGACCCGCGGGAGGTATCTTTCGTCGGCCAGGAGTGCCCCACGAGGCTTTCTCATACATGTCCGTCACCTGCTCTGCCAAGGGACAGTTTGCGGGCAACGCAGACGGGAACGATACAGAGTAAGACGAACATGGCGGCTTCCACGTTCACGATTGGCGCCTGCAGAGGTCGTGTCATGCTCGCAGAAATCCACAGTGGCAGCGTCCGCGGCCCTGCAGTGGCAACGAAAGTACCCAAAAGGGCATCACCACACGAGACCGCAAATGCAAGCAACCCTCCCGCGTACACCGCGGAACGGAGTGCCGGGAAGGCAACAGACTGAAAGTTTCGGAAGATCCGCGGCGCACTCAGGTCGGCCTCCGCCGCTTCACGCAAGGGCGTCAACTGCCTTAGATAGGCGGATATATTATTAAATATGACCACGACATAGCAGATCGCGTGTCCCACAATTATCATAAAGAGTCCGGGGCCAGCAACCGGTGTCAGGAAAGGGCCAAGGGCCGAACTTAGTGCGACGCCGGTGACAATTCCTGGCAGCGTCACTAGTAGGACCATCGTGACCGGAATCGTCTTCCGGCCAAAGAAAGAACGTCTCCGAATTATGAACGCGATCAGCGAGCCGACTGCGAGCGCGATCATTGTCACTGCAAGTCCGATCTTCGCTGAGACCCACAAGGGCTGCCACGCTCCGTCGCTCGTCCACACTGTTGCCTCCCAACTGCTTGTAAGGCCACGGAGGGTCTGGCCCACGGATTGGTTCGGGCTGAGCGAGCGGATCAGAACGAGCATCAGCGGCAAATAGATCACCACGGATCCGAGCCGAGCCGCGGTGCGCGGTGCGATCCGAGCCGGGCGGGAGAGGTTCATCGGGGAGTGGTCCTTTCCGCCTTGGGATGTTCCCATTCACAGGCTGCGCGGTGCTTTGATGCGGCGCGCTGTGATCAGGTAGGCGCGACGACGGCCACCGGTGGTCGTGCCCAGCACGACGACGAGCCGCAGGCTGAGGGTGACCCGTGGAGTACCCGAGTTTGCCGATCAGCCAGGTCTTGCCGCCGACAATCTCCACAGTGATGCAGTTGCCCAGGCTGAGCCAGAAGGTGAGTACCAGCCCGGCCGCGACCAAGACGGAGGCAGTGAGTCTGTCCCACGGACCGCTCAGCCCAGTGGCTTCAGCGCCCAGTCGAGTGGGGCGCTCTCGGGGAGAATCAGCCGCTGCACGTACACCTTGCCGAGATAGCTGGTCCACAGCGGGGGATCTCTACCATGAGCAGCGGCCGGCGACGCGGGCTTGTGACCGGGGCGGTGTGGTACGGGATGCCTGATACACAGCATGGTCGGTCGACGCCAAAGCGATTCACCTCCCAAACCCCTTCAGTGCCTGGTCCATCAGCCGCTGAAGTTCGCTTCTGTTTCAGATTTCCTGGACCGAAGCCTTGATCCCTCGAAAACCATCAGAATAAATAACTATGGAGATTCACGCGCGCAGCTGGCCACATGCCCGCACCATCCACTGGAAGAATGATTTCGCATGCCTGTCGTCACGGCATTGAGTAATTCATACTCAGCACTCTTCGCTACCGCGGCGGCCTACTGATCGCACGCTCTGCCATCATCACTCGCCCCCTTGCGGCGCTATCTAGGCCACCATGAATCACACACGGTAGTGCTCCATGCACTCTTCGATAGTGACTCGCTAGATCGACACTCTCGGACAAGTTGAGCGTTCGCTGCAGCTCATCGATGTTCCCTTTGGGAGTCCGCGCACATTAGAGAATCAAGGCGCTCTTAGATTCAGGGACTCGGGGGATTTGACGGAAAATTCGTACTGGGTTTCATCGCTTGACGCTAGAGGGATGCGAGCGGCTTTCGGCGGGCATGAAGTATCCCCGCCGAGTCCCGCACAGAAGGGAGCCGCGATCATCGCGCCCCTGCGGTCGGCTGTCCGATCGACCGACTTCGACATCACGTGGATGCGCCTCACAAGACGGGCTTAACCGAGCGACCTGGAACACGTGATTGCGGGGCTACCTCTAGGAGCAATACCGGTGACTTTGATCGGTGTTGGCCGTTGGGTGTGGTGTGCCGAGGCCGGGCCTGTCCAGTTAACGGTGTAACTGGGTTGCTTGGTGGGGTCAGATTCGGTTGTTGGTGAGGCGGCCGTCGAAGGCGATGCCGAAGGCCTGCA
>NZ_JBHTSA010000237.1:0-3697 GCF_042795405.1 Streptomyces sp. NPDC056480
TGAACACGACCGGGTAGACGCGGTCCAGTGGCCGGGCCTGCCATTCGGCCATGCCCTCCATCACCGAATCGGTGATTGTGGAGATGGTCTGCCTGCCTTTCACGGCGGTGAGGGGTTCTCCGTGACCCCCGACCGGGTCGACATCAACGTCGATGTCCGCACCACCCCCTCCTTCGACGCGCACGACGCCGAGACCGTGGTGCGTAAGGCCGCCATCGAGCTTGACGCCGAGCTGCCCGCACCCGTGCCGACGAGGGTGAGCGAGGTCGCGTCCTGGCCTGCGTTCCGGCTGGAGGAGAACGAGCAGCCGGCCGCCGCGCTGCTGTCCGCCGCCCGAGCCGCGGGGCTCGACGTCCGGGCGAAGACGGCGGGCCCGTCGAACATCGGCAACCTCCTCGCCGGGTACGGCATCCCCGCCACAGCCGGGTTCGGCGTCCCCTACGAGGGCTTGCACGGCATCGACGAGCGCGCCTCCCTGGCCGAGCTCCCCACCGTCTACGCCATCCACCAGCGGGCCGTGGAGAAGCTGCTTGACCTGCGCTGACCACTGCCTACCTTTCCCCCAGGAAGTCACCAGTCCTTGCTCTACAGCGGGCAGCCCGGACCCGGTCTGATGGATGTGCACCGTTCACGGGGACACTCCCCTGACACCAAGGAGGCCCAGCCATGGCCGAGCAGACCACCACCCCGGCCGTCGACTTCGCAGGCGAGATCAACACCCACGACGTCGCCGATCTCACCCTCGGCACCTACACGGGTCGCATCCCCGACAAGGACAACCACTTCGAGGGCTGACCGGCCCGATGCTGTGCCGCTCCGGGGGCTGTCGCACTGCGGCAGCCCCCGGAGCCATGTCCAGGTGTGGAACCAGCCCCGCCGCTCTCCTACTTTTCCCCCAACAAGTCACCAACTCACGCTCTAAGAAGGGGAGTTCGAATCAGGTGTCATAGACGTGCACCACCCAAGAAGGCACTACCGACACCAAGGAGGTCGGGCTATGCCCGAGCAGACCGCCACCACCCCCGCCGTCGACTTCGCGGGCGAGATCAACACCCACGACGTCGCCGAGATCACCCTCGGACGTCAGGTCTTCAACGACTCCGACAAGGACAACTACTTCGAGGGCTGAGCCGCCCCGGCGTCACACGAACCCGGGGGCCGTCGCACTGCGGCGGCCCCGGGCCCGTTTCCGGAAACGAGCAGGAGGCAGAGAGGCATGGGAGAGCAGTGGCTCGCCGGCGGACCGGCGATCGGGGACAGCGGATTCAGCATCGTCGGTCTCGACGGCGCGCGCACCGGCCCCGGAAGCCGCGTGCGCAGCGCGGTAGAGGGCGGCGCCGCCGTGGTGGTCGTCGGCGACTGCCCGGTGGACGGGAAGGAGCTGTACGGCGCGCTCGCAGCCGTACGGGCGGGGCGGTGGGAGGAGCTGACGGGCTGGCCGGGCTCGTACTGGGTGCTCGCCGGGAACGAGCGGGAGCGGTTCGTCTGCGGGGACCTGGCCGGGCTCCGGCCGGTCTACTACGCCGCTGACGGGACGTGGGCGACCGACCTTCTCCGCCTCGGGAAGCCGCTCGTGGCCGACCTGGGGCTGGCGGCCGCGCGGGTCATCACGGGCTGCGACCACTGGCCCGGCCGCAGTCCGTACGAGGAGATCAGCGTCGTGCCGGGCAGCTACGGCCTGCTGCTCCGTACCGGGCAGGCGCCGCAGCTTGTCGACGTCACCGCGATCCGGCCGGTCGAAGACCTCCAGTCCGGAGCCGGCCGGTTCGGGTCCGCACTCACCGAGGCCGTTCAGCACCGGGTGAGCGCCGCCGGTACGACGGTGGGCGCGGACCTGTCGGGTGGTCTCGACTCCTCCGCGGCCGTCGTCCTCGCCTCCCGGGTCGGCCGGGTGCACGGGGTCACCTACACCGACGGCTACACCAGCGCCGAGGACGCCTCCTTCGCCGCCCGGATCGCCGAGGACACTGACATCGAGCACACCATCGCGCACGGCACCGATGAGGACCTGCCGTTCTCCTTTCCCGCCGGCCAACCGACCGGCCTGGAGCCGGCCATGGGCGCCGCCCTGTTCGAGATGGATCGCGCCTACCTCGCCCCGGTGGCCGGCCTGCCGCTTCACCTGACCGGCCACGGCGGCGACGTCGTCCTGGACGCGACCTCCTCGGTGTGGGTCCGGCTTCTCCAGGAGGGTGAGCGTCGCGCCGCGCACCGCCAGGTCGTCGACTACGCACGGCTGCGGAACATGGCGCCCGGCCTGTTCTGGAAGGGCCTGCGGGAAACCGCCGCCCTCGGCCGGGCCGGAGCGCTGGAGAGGGCTGTGGAGCAGCTGGAGAAGAACCGGCCGCAGTCCGCGCAGGGCACGGCGGGCTGGTCCTGGTGCCGCCTGGGCGCGGCCGCATCGTGGCTGACCCCCGACGGGCGCACCCGGGTGGCCGCGCTGCTGCGGCAGGCTGCCGCCGACACCTCCCAGCCGGAGCGGGCCGATGAGTTCGACCAGTGGACCGCGCTGAGGTTCACCGGCGCGGCCGCGCGCGCCTGGACCCCGTACGCCGACGCCCTCGGGGTCCGGCCCGTCTACCCGTATCTCGACAACACCGTGGTCCGCGCCGCGTTCGCCGTACCCCCGACGGCACGCCGCGGCCTCTACACCTTCAAGCCGCTGCTCTCGGCTGCCTTGCCCGATCTGCCCGTCTGGCTGCTGGGACGCCGCTCGAAGGGCTCCTTCACCGCCCAGCGGGTCATGGCCTTCCAGCGGCACCGCGCGCGACTGGGCGACCTCCTCACCGTCAGTCCCCTCGTCACAGCCGGCTTGTTCGACCACACGGCCGTGACCGGCACACTCGACCACCTTGCGCAGGGCCGGACCCCGATCGGATCCGCGGACATGCACCAGATGCTGACGGCCTCCTGGTGGCTCACAGGCGCCCGCGCTCACGCAGGGGCATCATGCTGACTCCGGCCCGCCACATCCATCACGCCAGCGACGAGCACGGAATCGTGCTCCTCGACGTCCGCACCGCGAAGTGGTCGATGCTCAGCCCGGACGTCTCCCGGATCTGGCAGGCCATCGTCACCAACGGCACCGCCAACGGCCTCGCCGACGAGCTCGCGATCCCCACCGGCCGCGACCCCTACGCCGTGCGCCAGGGCATCGACAACCTCGTCAACCAGTGGAAGCGGGACGGGCTCCTCATCGACCCCACCCGCGCTCCGCGCCGCAGGTGGTGGACCCGATGACCCAGATGGTGCCCTCCCCGCTGGACACTCCCACCCTGCCCGAACGGGCCGTCGCCGCCGTGGGACTCACGCTCTCCCTCACGCTCAGCCGCCTGCCGCTCAGGCACCGCATTGCCGCCGTCCGCGTTCTGCGCCGCCTCCCGGCCGCCCACCGCGCGCAGGTAGCCCGCCTCGATGCGGCGGTACGGCACATCACCCCCACGTGGTGGCCGGGCCGGATCGCGTGCCTGGAGATCAGCCTCGCCACCGTCCTCGCTACCGCCCTCACCGGCCGCCATGCCTCCTGGGCTCTGGGAGCCCGCCGGCTGCCCGACGCCGCACACGCCTGGGTCGACACCTTCGAGGGACCCGTCGGCCACGACGTCGGAGACGGCGCCGACCGGCCGTACACCCGCGTCCTGTCCGTCCCGTAGGTGCGTGCACAAACGGCCGTGGTCCGGGGAGACATGCCTCCGTC
>NZ_JBHTSA010000238.1:0-3666 GCF_042795405.1 Streptomyces sp. NPDC056480
TCGTCACACCGCCCACCAGGCGGTCGAGTCGGCGGGCAGGACCGCCTCATCGTCGACGATCGAGATCTCCTCGTTGGAGAGAAGGAACCGGCCGGGCAGCGGGACGGTGATGGCCCGGCCGGTGGTGTTGGCGATGCAGGCGAAGCCGTCGCGGCGGAAGGAGAGCACACCCTCGGGTGCCTCCAGCCACTCGACGGCCTCGCCCGCACCGAGTCCGGGCTGCGCCCGCCGCACGGCGAGGGCACTGCGGTACAGCTCCAGGGTGGAGCCGGGGTCGCCGGTCTGCGCCTCGACGCTCAGGCCTCCCCAGGTGGCGGGCTGCGGCAGCCAGGAGCCGCCGGCGCCGAAGCCGTACGAGCCGCCCTCGACGGTCCACGGGATCGGGACCCGGCAGCCGTCGCGGAAGCCGTCCTGGCCGGACGCCCGCCAGAACGACGGGTCCTGGCGGACCTCGTCGGGCAGGTCGGTGACGTCGGGCAGGCCGAGCTCCTCGCCCTGGTAGACGTAGGCCGAGCCGGGGAGCGCCAGCATCAGCAGGGTGGCGGCGCGGGCGCGGCGCAGGCCGAGTTCGCGGTCGCCGGGCTCGCGGAGCTGGGTGCCGAGGCCCGCCGGGTTGGCGAAGCGGGTGGCGTGCCGGGTGACGTCGTGGTTGGAGAGCACCCAGGTGGTGGGCGCGCCGACCGGGCGCATCGCCTCGAGCGAGTCGTCGATGACGCGGCGGAGCTCGGCCGCGTCCCAGTGGGTGCCCAGGTACTGGAAGTTGAAGGCCTGGTGCATCTCGTCGGGGCGCACGTAGTGGGCGGTGCGCTCGACGGTCGGGGTCCAGGCCTCGGCGACGAGGACGCGCTCCCCGTCGTACTCCGAGAGCACGTTCCGCCAGGAGCGGTAGATCTCGTGGACGCCGTCCTGGTCGAAGAAGGGCATGACGTCGTTGCCGAGCAGCTTCAGCTGGTCGTGGGCGCCGAGGTCGGGCAGGCCCTCGGCCTTGACGAGGCCGTGGGCGACGTCGACGCGGAAGCCGTCGACGCCCATGTCGAGCCAGAAGCGCAGGATCGAGCGGAACTCGTCGCGGACGGCGGGGTGTTCCCAGTTGAAGTCGGGCTGCTCCGGGGCGAAGAGGTGGAGGTACCAGTCGCCGGGGGTGCCGTCCGGGTTCTCCGTGCGGGTCCAGGCGGGGCCGCCGAAGATGGACTCCCAGTCGTTGGGGGGCAGTTCGCCGTTCTCGCCCTTGCCGGGGCGGAAGTGGTAGCGCTCGCGCAGGACCGACCCGGGGCCCTCGCGCAGGGCGCGCTGGAACCACTCGTGCTGGTCGGACGAGTGGTTGGGGACCAGGTCGACGATGATGCGCAGGCCCAGGGCGTGGGCGTCGCGGATCACGGCGTCGGCGTCGAGGAGCGAGCCGAACATGGGGTCGATGGCCCGGTAGTCGGCGACGTCGTAGCCGGCGTCGGCCTGCGGCGAGGCGTAGAACGGGGAGAGCCAGACGGCGTCGACGCCGAGTTCCTTGAGGTACGGCAGCCGGCTGCGGATTCCCTCCAGGTCGCCCATGCCGTCGCCGTTGCCGTCGGCGAAGCTGCGCGGGTAGACCTGGTAGATCACCGCGTCTCTCCACCAGCCCGTGTGCGTGCCGGTGGTCGGGGCGTCGGCCGGGGTGGCGAGATGCTGGGTCATGTCTTCCCTGGGAGGTAAGGAGGTGCGTACAGAGGTGCGTACAGAGGGCGGGCTCAGGGCCGTCAGCCCTTGACGGCACCGGCGGACATGCCGGTGACGAGGTGGCGCTGTGCGAAGAGGAACACCAGGGCCGCGGGGATGGCGATGAGCACGGAGGCCGCGGCCATCGGGCCCCACTGGGCGCCGTACTGGTTGACGAACTTCTGGAGTCCGCCGGCGAGCGTGAGGTTCTCGTCGCCGACCATGAAGGCGGAGGCGTAGGCGACCTCGCCCCAGGCGGTGATGAACGAGTAGAACGCGGTGACCGCGATGCCCGGCTTGGCGAGCGGCAGGATCAGCCGCCAGAAGGTGCCGAAGGGCGTGAGGCCGTCGACGTAGCCGGATTCGTCGATCTCGCGCGGGATGGTGTCGAAGAAGCCCTTCATCATCCACGCGCAGAACGGGACGGCGATGGTCAGGTACGTGATGACCAGGCCGGCCGGCTGGTTGAGCAGGCCCATCGACGCCATGATGTTGTAGATCGGCACGATCAGGACGGCGACCGGGAACATCTGGGTGATGAGCAGCGTCCACATCAGGCCGCGCTTGCCGGGGAAGCGGAAGCGGCTGACCGCGTAGCCCGTGGTGGCGGAGATGAAGACGCCGATGACGGTGGTGAGACCGGCGACGAGCAGCGAGTTGCCGAACCAGGTGAGGAACGGGGTGTCGTTCAGCAGGTTCGTGTAGTTCTCGAGCGTCGTCTCCTTGAAGAAGTCCGTGGTGATCGCGTACTTCGCCGGCTTGAGCGAGGTCAGCAGGACCCACAGCACGGGGAAGACGGCGATCACGGACGCCGTGATCAGGGTGACGTGCAGGGCGACCGAGGCGAGCGGCGAGCGGCGGCCGCGGATCGGCGTGTTCACGACGGCCTGGGGGGTGGGGGTCGTGGTCGTCACCAGACTTCTCCCTGCTTGCGGAGGACTCGCCGGTAGACCGCGGCGAAGAGCATCAGGAGGACCAGGATGAGCACGCCCCAGGTGGAGGACTGGGCGAAGTCGCGCGGACTGACCTCGAAGGAGAACTTGTACGCCTGGGTGACGAGGATCTGGGTGGCCTCGCCGGGTCCGCCCCGGGTGAGCAGGAAGATCACCGGGAACATGTTGAAGGTCCAGATGGTGGAGAGCAGGACCACCGTCGTCGACACCGAGCTCAGGCCGGGCATGGTGATGTGCCGGAAGCGCTGCCAGGCGTTGGCGCCGTCCATCTCGGCTGCCTCGTACAGCTCTCCGGGGATGGACTGGAGCCCGCCGAGGAGGGCGACCATCATGAACGGCACGCCGAGCCAGACGTTGACGAGGATGACCGAGAACTTGGCCCAGGTGGGGTCGTTCAGCCACGGGACGGCGTCGATGCCGCCGCCCGCGAGGATCTTGTTGAGGAGACCGTTGTCCTGGTTGTAGAGGAAGCGCCAGGCGAAGACGGAGACGAAGCCGGGCACGGCCCAGGGCAGGATCAGCAGCAGCCGGTAGAAGGAGCGGCCGGCGATCCTGCGGTTGAGGACGTTGGCGAGGGTGAGGCCGAGCGCGAAGGTGACCGAGACGCAGGACACCGTCCACAGCAGGGTCCAGCCCAGGGTGGAGAGGAACTGGCCGCCGGTGAGCGCGTCGGCGTAGTTGTCCAGGCCGACGAACTCGTAGGTGGCCGGGATCTCGTTGACGCCGATCGACCGCGCGACGTTCCGCTCGTTGGCGTCGGTCAGCGACAGGTAGACGCCGCGGACCAGCGGATAGCCGATGATCACCGCGATCACGATCGTCACCGGGGCGATCATCGCCCAGGCGTACCAGTGGGTGGCGAGGGAGCGCTTCCTGACGCTCCTGCGCTTGCCAGTTCCGCGGCTCCGGGCGCGGGGGGGGGGGGGGGCCCCCGGCCGCGCCCCCCCCCACCCGCGGGGGGGGGACCCCCCCACCCCCCCCCCCCCCACACAAAAAACCAAACCACACAAGAATAGAGGGG
>NZ_JBHTSA010000239.1:0-3646 GCF_042795405.1 Streptomyces sp. NPDC056480
GCCCGGCAGGTGTGGCGACGGCTCCGCACCCGCCCCGCCGCCCTCGTCTCCGCCGCCGTCCTCCTCCTGCTCGTCCTCCTCGCCCTCGGCGCCCCGCTGCTCGCCGCCCTGGAGGGCCAGGACGCGAACACGTACCACGACGACCTCGTCGACTCGGCCCGCGGCGGCGTCCCGTACGGCGCCTTCGGCGGCGCGAGCGCCGACCACTGGCTCGGCGTCGAACCCGGCACCGGCCGCGACCTGTTCGTCCGCCTCCTCCACGGTGCCCGGATCTCCCTGCTGGTCGCCGTCGGCGCCACCGCCGTCCAGATCCTCATCGGCGTCCTCGTCGGCCTCGCCGCCGGCCTAGGCAACCGCTGGATCGACGGCGTCCTCGGCCGGGTCACCGACGTCCTCGTCGCCCTCCCGATGCTCGTCCTCGCCGTCGCGCTGACCGCCGTCGTCCCGCGCGACTTCCCCCGGCCCCTGCTGCTGATCCTCGTCATCGGCTTCCTCGGCTGGGCCGGGACCTCCCGGCTCGTCCGCGCCCAGACCCTCACCCTCAGGAGCCTCGACTTCGTCGCGGCCTCCCGGCTCGCCGGCTCCGGACCCTGGCGGACCGCCCGCCGTGAGCTGCTGCCCTCGCTCGCCGCCCCCGTCATCACCTACGCGGCGATCCTCGTCCCCACCAACATCGTCGTCGAGGCGTCGCTGTCCTTCCTCGGGGTGGGCGTCACCCCGCCCACCCCGTCCTGGGGGCAGATGCTGTCGACCGCGCAGACCTGGTTCCGGGCCGACCCCGCGTACGTCCTGCTGCCCGCCGGACTGCTCTTCGTCACCGTGCTCGCCTTCACCGTCCTCGGCGACGCGGTCCGCACGGCCCTCGACCCCCGCGAGGCGAGCCGCCTGCGCGTGGGCACCCGCAAGGAGGCCTCCTGATGACCCGCTTCGTCCTCAAGCGCCTCGCGGGTGCCGTGCTCGTCCTGCTGGCCCTCTCGGTCCTCGTGTACTCGCTCTTCTACCTGGCGCCCGGCGACCCCGCCCGGCTCGCCTGCGGCGAGCGCTGCAACCCGCAGCAGATCGCCCAGGTCCGTGAGCAACTCGGTCTGAACGACAGCATGCTCGTCCAGTACCTGCACTTCCTCCAGGGCGTCTTCGTCGGCCGCGACTACTCCACCGGCGTCTCCCTCGTGCACTGCGACGCGCCCTGCCTCGGGCTCTCGTACCAGAGCGACCAGCAGGTCACCCTGCTCGTCCTGGAACGGCTCCCCGCCACCGCTTCCCTCGTCGTCGGCGCGCTGGTCGTCTGGCTGGTCGTCGGCGTCGGCACCGGACTGCTCTCCGCGCTCCGCCGGGGCGGCCCCACCGAGCGGATCCTGACCCTGCTCACCCTCGCCGGGAGCGGCACCCCCGTCTTCATCCTCGGACTGCTGCTCCTCATGGCCGTCTGCGCCTACCTCCAGTGGCTGCCCTTCCCCAGCTACGTGCCGTTCGGCGAGGACCCCGAGCAATGGGGCTGGAACCTGCTCCTTCCCTGGCTCACCCTCGGCCTCTTCGAATCCGCCAAGTACGCCCGGCTCACCCGGAGCGCCACCCTGGAGACACTCGCCGAGGACCACATCCGCACCTTCCGCGCCTACGGGGTGGGGGAGCGGTCCGTCGTCACCCGCCACGCGCTGCGCGGCGCCGTCCCGCCGGTCATCGCGATCAGCGCCGTCGACATCGGGTCGATGTTCGGCGGAGCCGTGCTCACCGAGTCCCTCTTCGGCATCCCCGGACTCGGCAAGACCCTCATCGACGGGGTGAAGGCGATCGACCTGCCCGTGGTGGTGGGCGTGGTCATGGTGACGGGCACGTTCGTCGTCCTCGCCAACGTCCTCGCCGACCTGCTGTACGCCGCCGCCGACCGAAGGGTGGTCCTGACGTGACCCCGATCGTCGAAGTAACGGACCTCACCGTCGAGTTCGCCAGGTCAGGCGATCCCGTCCGGGCCGTCGACGGCCTCTCCCTCACCCTCGACGAGGGCCGGGCCCTCGCCCTCGTCGGCGAGTCCGGCAGCGGCAAGTCCACCGTCGCCGGCGCCCTCCTCGGCCTCCACCGGGGGACGGGGGCGCGGGTCGGCGGAACCGTACGGGTCGGCGGCATCGACGTCGCCACGGCGGGGCCCGGCGAGCTCCGGCGGCTGCGCGGCGGAGTCGCCGCCATGGTCTTCCAGGACCCGCTGTCCGCCCTCGACCCCTACTACGCCGTCGGCGACCAGATCGCCGAGGTGTACCGCGTCCACGCCGGCGGCTCGCGACGGGCCGCCCGCGCCCGCGCCGTCGAGGTCCTCGACCGGGTCGGCATCCCCGACGCGGCCCGCCGCTCCCGCTCCCGCCCGCACGAGTTCAGCGGCGGCATGCGGCAGCGGGCCCTGCTCGCGATGGCCCTCGCCTGCGAGCCCCGGCTCATCGTCGCCGACGAACCGACCACCGCCCTCGACGTCACCGTGCAGGCCCAGATCCTCGACCTGCTGCACGAGCTGCGGCGCGAGACGGGCACGGCGCTGCTGCTCGTCACCCACGACGTGGGCGTCGCCGCCGAGAGCGTCGACGAGGTGCTGGTCATGCAGGACGGCAGAGAAGTCGAACGCGGGCCCGTGGGCGGGGTGCTGGGCGCGCCGGCGGAGCCGTACACGAGGAGACTGCTCGCCGCCGTGCCCCGGCTCGACGGACCGGTGCGCGAGCCCCTGGAGAAGGGGCAGCCCCTTCTCGAAGTGCACGACCTGAAGCGGGTGTTCGGGCGGGGCCCGAAGGCGGTGACCGCCGTCGAAGGCGCCTCGCTCACCCTCCACGCGGGCGAAACCCTCGGCGTCGTAGGGGAGTCCGGCAGCGGCAAGACCACCCTCGGCCGCATGCTGGTACGGCTCCTCGACCCGACCGGTGGCCGACTCCGTTACGCGGGGAAGGAGATCGGCGCCCTGCCGGAGCGGGAACTGCGCCCGTACCGCCACGAACTCCAGATGGTCTTCCAGGACCCGGTCGCCTCGCTCAACCCGCGCCGCTCCGTCGGCGAGTCGATCGCCGACCCGCTGCGGGTGGCGGGGGAGCGGGACGAGACCCGGATACGGGGCCGGGTGCGGGAGCTGCTCGACCGGGTCGGGCTCGACCCCGACCGGTACGAGGCCTACCCGCACGAGTTCAGCGGCGGACAGCGCCAGCGCGTCGGCATCGCCCGCGCGCTCGCCGCCGAACCCCGGATCGTCGTCTGCGACGAACCCGTCTCCGCCCTCGACGTCACCACCCAGGCCCAGGTGACCGCGCTGCTCGCTGAACTCCAGGCCGAACTCGGGCTCGGGCTGGTCTTCATCGCCCACGACCTCGCCGTCGTCCGGCAGGTCAGCGACCGGGTCGCCGTCATGCGCGCGGGCCGGATCGTCGAGCAGGGCACGGTCGCCGAGGTGTACGGCGCGCCCCGTGACCCGTACACCCGGCAGCTGCTCGCGGCCGTCCCCTCGCTCGACCCGGTCCGCGCGACGGAGCGCCGGGAACTGCGCCGCGAAGGACGCCAGGAACTGGCCGTCGCCTGACCCTCCGTGACCGCCCCGGTGCGTACCGCGACAGAACGCTACCGGGGTGGGAAAGTTACGTGCATTCACCCCTTCCGGTGGTGCGACGGACAACCGTCC
>NZ_JBHTSA010000240.1:0-3644 GCF_042795405.1 Streptomyces sp. NPDC056480
TGACGTCCGGGGAGATCGTCGCCCATCTCGCCGAGGTCTACGGGATGACCACGTCGAAGGAAATGGTCTCCACGATCACGGACAAAGCATTGGAGCCGATGGCGGAATGGCATACCCGCCCGCTCGATTCGGTGTATCCGGTCGTGTTCATCGATGCGATCCACGTGAGAATTCGAGACGGGCAGGTCGCCAACCGGCCGGTTTACGTGGCGATCGCGGTAACCGCGGACGGCTACCGTGAAATCCTGGGCCTGTGGACCGGGCAGGGCGGCGAAGGCGCCAAGTACTGGCAGACCGTGCTGACGGAGATCCGTAACCGCGGTGTCAGGGACGTCCTCATGCTCGTGTGTGACGGCCTGACCGCGCTGCCCGAGGCCGTCAGTGCGATCTGGCCCCAAACCGTCGTGCAGACCTGCGTCGTTCACCTGATCCGCAACAGCATGCGATATGTGTCACGGCGGGACACCGCCCAGATTGCCCGCGATCTCAAGCCGGTCTGCACCGCCGTCGACGATATGCAGGCCCTGCGCCGGCTCACCGAGTTCAAGGAGAAGTGGGACAGCCGGTATCCCTCGATCAGCGCGATCTGGGAAAGGGCCTGGAACGAGTTCATTCCGTTCCTTTCCCTGCCGCCCGCGATCCGCCAGGTCGTCTGCACGACCAATGCGATCGAGAGCCTGAACGCGCGCTACCGGCGGGCGGCACAAGCCTGCGGACATTTTCCGAACGAGACCGCGGCCCTCAAGAGGCTCTACCTCGCCACCCTCGCCCTCGACCCCACCGGCCGAGGCCGGCAGCGCTGGAACAACCGGTGGAAGGCGGCCCTCAACGAATTCGACGTCCTCTTCGACGGCCGCCTTACCGCCAATCAGGTATAGGCCGGACAGCCCAGCAAAAAACCTGTAGGCCAAACAGACGAACCACACCTAATTCGTGATAGACCCTCTTCAGCTTGCCCACCGATCGGGTGACCCACCGGAAGTGCCTGTGCAGGTCGGACCCTCCTGAGCGCCTCCGGCCGAACCCGAGTTGAAGAAGCTCAGTGATTGACGTCCCGTGAGCCGGCAGCGGCCTTCCGCGCACCTTCGCACGGATCGCGTCTGTGACGCGCTCGCCCTCGGTGGTGAGCATGATGGGCGTTCTTGACGCGCCGGTCGGAGGCGTTGGCCTCGCGGCGCACCAGGCCGCGCTTCGCCAGTCGGTCGATGACCCGGTCGTGCTGTACGCATCGCAGGTCATGGTCGCGGCCAAGGGAGCGCATCGCGGCGGGTTCCGGAGCATTGCGGTGAGGGCTTTGTCCTGGCTTGCGGTGAGGCTCTCGCATGCAGCCGCGACGGTGAAGCCGCCACAGTAGACGCAGAGTGGCACCGAGAGCAGCTCCATGAGCTGGGTCGTCGCTATTTCTTGAATGATGACGGCGGGGGGCATTCCAGGCGGACGGGCCGGGGGTTCGCTCCTGTCAGAGCTGTCATTCCGGAGAGGTCTGCGCCGTTGGCCGTAGCCAAGTCGAGCATCGGTGAGATCTGCGCGGACCTTTGAGCCGGGCTATGCCTGGCAGAGGGTAAAACCCAGTTCCTTCTTTGTGCGTGAAAGGAGCACCGAGTACTCTTTCACGAGACTGGCAGTTCTCCTAAACTCGCAATAGGTTGGAATGATTTTCCGAACGAGTGTGCGGCGGGAGCGGGAGTTAATGCCATCCGGCAGTTGGGTCCCTGCTTTCGTGGTGCTATGTCGATCTTGAGCGGATGAATTTCACGGCGAAGGAAAATTGATGGTGATGATTAGACGTATGGCTGCTGCTGCGGTTGCTGCTCTCGCGCTCACAGTCAGTGCCGCCTCTGCGAGTAGTGCAGCCGAGTCGCGCGACTGGGATTGCGACCTCGGCGAATTCTGTATCGGAGACCTTCCTTTGATCGACAGCCCTGACGGTCGAGCTCATTGGGGGCGGTCGGTAGTGGACTTCCGTGGGAATGAGGACAATTACGGAACGGCTGGCATCTACTACTTCAACACGACCGTCAGTATTCAGAACTCGGCATCTTATACATGGAATAAGAAGCCGTTTCCGGTTCGAGCGTATATCCAGCCGAACCAGGCGGGGCCCTCTCTCTATCACACCGCACTCGGAACCTACTGTGGTCGGTCTGGAACGGAGACTGACATGTGTGACTCGTACTGGTCCCTTGACTCTTTCAATAACTCTATCTCCTCTCACATGGAAGTAGGAGGGCCGCACCGGGATATCTAGGTCATACGCAATTTGCAGTCGCGTCCGGATTGGGCCACCGGCTCTGCGTGCTGACGACTCTGAGTGAATCTGCTGAGACGCATACGGAGCTGATGCGCTGCGTGAGGTTCTCTCGCCGCTGAGCGGTGAGAGAACCTCACGCAGCGGTCTGCTGACCTGCTGTGACTGTGAACGGTTGCGTTGCGGCGCTGTGGGAGCGACGGCGCTTCCAGTCAGCACGTGGTCAGCCGAGGGCCTGAGTGCCTCTTCGGCGCGTTCGGTTCGCTCGGCATCCGGCTGATCGCCTGGCTCCTGGTCGGGTCGCGGCCGGCCACCACCATGAGGCTGCAGGCCACGACTGTCACGGTCTCCAGCCGGGACGTGATCCGGTCGCGGGCGGCCCGACGCGTTCGACCGCTCACTCCGGCGCGCGTTTGCGGTCGAGCGTGGTGGCGTCCTTGGGCGTGCGGTAAGCAGCAGACGCACCGCAGCTCGTACTACGCCAGCGCGATGGGCATGGGGGTCTTGTGCGTCCTGTACCGCATCAAGGGGGTGATTCCATTGCGGGCAGAAGGCACCGGGGAGAGTTCCATGAATTCGTGTAGGGCGGGTAGGTCTCCAGTCTTCTGTCCGGACCGTGCAATGGCCCCGCACTTCCCGTCGCGGCTCGTTGGCGATGGCATCCTGCCCGCCCCAGCACATAGGCTACCGGGCTCCGGTGATCGGCGGTAACTGTTTCCCGGCACTGGCATGCAGTCCGGGCAGGCCCAAGCGAGAGCAGGGCTGGAGGACATGGGCCTGGCAGCCACAGGGACGTTCCCTCCGTGGGGCGCGCTGACGCTCCTCGGGTGGCGGGCGGCAGCCGGCACAGAAGTGGGTCCGCAGACTCGCTGTTCATCTGAACTGGAACATCTCCCGGCTGATCGTCAAGGCCAGGAGATCCTGCGCCGCCTCTGGTCTGTTGCGGAATTTTGTCCAGTGCCCGCCTGGATCGAGTACGCCGCCGGGCAAGGCGATACCACTCTTTCCCTCGGCGAGTCAGGCCCGCTCTGCGCCCCCTGGCTCATTCCGGAGAATGCAGCAAGTTGGAGGACCGGCTGGCGGTGACCTGCTGCTGTATCTGCAGCATCACCTACTTCCAGGGCCGCTGCCCGACCGGCGAGGACGTGTCGCCTGACTCAAGGGGGCTTGCCGGTGAGGGGCCGTACGAAGGCTGCAGAGTGAGACCCATTGCGGCGGTTAGCCAGTCCGGCCTGGTCGCCGCTCGTGATTGACCCGATCCAGGCATCGGCCACGATGTGGCGGGGATTCAGAGGGCCAGCTCATCGCCAAACACATCCACGCGGCCGGGAAGGCCGTGCGGACCAGGCTGCGGGCGGCGGTCTCATCGAACGGGCGCCGCCCCCTCCGCGGCACG
>NZ_JBHTSA010000241.1:0-3574 GCF_042795405.1 Streptomyces sp. NPDC056480
CCGGCGGGGGAGGTTTCCGCGGGGGTGTGCCGGCCCCGGCCCCGGGTTGCGTGCCCGGGGCCGTCGCCGTTCGCCCGCGACGAAATCCGTAGGTTCGTACGCTCTGGTCCGCCCGCCGTACGGACGATCGGCCGTCTCAGAGCACGGCCCCGCGTCCCGCCATCCGTCAACAAGTGCGAAGATGGGTTCTCGGCAGGACAGGGCCCCCACCACAGGGCCGAAAATAAGCGGCCGAACACCAGCCGCCGCCCGGTCATCGAGGACCGGCGACGAGCGCACATGCATGGAGGACGTGACGTGGCGAACGACGCCAGCACCGTTTTCGACCTAGTGATCCTCGGCGGCGGTAGCGGCGGTTACGCCGCGGCGCTGCGCGGAGCGCAGCTGGGCCTGGACGTCGCACTGATCGAGAAGAACAAGCTCGGCGGCACCTGCCTGCACAACGGCTGCATCCCGACGAAGGCCCTGCTCCACGCCGGCGAGGTCGCCGACCAGACCCGCGAGGCGGAGCAGTTCGGTGTCAAGGCCTCCTTCGAGGGCATCGACATCAAGGCCGTGCACAAGTACAAGGACGACGTGATCTCGGGCCTGTACAAGGGTCTGCAGGGTCTCGTCGCCTCCCGCAAGGTGACCTACATCGAGGGCACCGGCCACCTGTCCTCCCCGACCTCCGTCGACGTCGACGGTCGTCGCGTCGAGGGCCGTCACGTCCTCCTGGCCACCGGCTCCGTGCCGAAGTCCCTCCCCGGCCTGGAGATCGACGGCAACCGGATCATCTCCTCGGACCACGCGCTGACCCTGGACCGCGTCCCGGAGTCCGCGATCATCCTGGGCGGCGGCGTCATCGGCGTCGAGTTCGCCTCGGCGTGGAAGTCCTTCGGCACCGACGTCACGGTGATCGAGGGCCTGAAGCACCTGGTCCCGGTCGAGGACGAGAACAGCTCGAAGCTTCTTGAGCGCGCGTTCCGCAAGCGCGGCATCAAGTTCAACCTCGGCACCTTCTTCCAGTCCGCCGAGTACACCGACAACGGCGTCAAGGTCACCCTGGCCGACGGCAAGACCTTCGAGGCCGAGGTGCTGCTGGTCGCCATCGGCCGCGGCCCGGTCTCCGCCGGTCTCGGTTACGAGGAGCAGGGCGTCGCGATGGACCGCGGCTACGTCCTGGTCGACGAGTACATGCGTACCAACGTGCCGACGATCTCGGCCGTGGGCGACCTCGTCCCGACGCTCCAGCTCGCGCACGTCGGCTTCGCCGAGGGCATCCTCGTCGCGGAGCGCCTGGCCGGCCTGAAGGCCGTCCCGATCGACTACGACGGCGTGCCCCGGGTGACGTACTGCCACCCCGAGGTCGCCTCCGTCGGCATCACCGAGGCCAAGGCCAAGGAGATCTACGGCGCGGACAAGGTCGTCGCCCTCAAGTACAACCTGGCGGGCAACGGCAAGAGCAAGATCCTCAAGACCGCGGGCGAGATCAAGCTCGTCCAGGTCAAGGACGGTGCCGTGGTCGGCGTCCACATGGTCGGTGACCGCATGGGCGAGCAGGTCGGCGAAGCGCAGCTGATCTACAACTGGGAGGCGCTGCCGGCCGAGGTCGCGCAGCTCATCCACGCCCACCCGACGCAGAACGAGGCGCTCGGCGAGGCCCACCTGGCCCTGGCCGGCAAGCCTCTGCACTCCCACGACTGACGCTCACGTCATCACAGGGCGCGACGACCACTTCCCGCAATTCGTTAGGAGCAACTGAAACCATGTCGGTTTCCGTAACCCTGCCGGCGCTCGGCGAGAGCGTCACCGAGGGCACCGTCACCCGCTGGCTCAAGGCCGAGGGTGAGCGTGTCGAGGCCGACGAGCCGCTGCTCGAGGTCTCGACCGACAAGGTCGACACCGAGATCCCCGCCCCCGCCTCGGGCATCCTGGCCTCCATCAAGGTCGCCGAGGACGAGACGGTCGAGGTCGGCGCCGAGCTGGCCATCATCGACGACGGCACGGGCGCCCCGGCCGCCGCCCCGGCTCCGGCCGCCGAGCCCGCCCCGGCCGCCGAGCCCGTCGCGGCCCCGGCCGCCCCGGCGCCGGTCGCCGAGGCTCCGGCCGCTCCGGCCCCCGTGGCAGAGGCCCCCGCCGCCCCGGCCGGCGGTGCCACCGGCACCGACGTCGTGCTGCCCGCGCTCGGCGAGTCCGTCACCGAGGGCACCGTGACCCGCTGGCTGAAGTCGGTCGGCGAGACCGTCGAGGCCGACGAGCCGCTGCTCGAGGTCTCCACGGACAAGGTCGACACCGAGATCCCCGCCCCGGCCTCCGGCGTTCTCCTGGAGATCGTCGTCGCCGAGGACGAGACCGCCGAGGTCGGCGCCAAGCTCGCCGTCATCGGTGCCGCGGGTGCGGCTCCGGCCGCCGCCCCGGCCCCGGCCGCCCCGGCTCCCGCCGCCGCTCCGGCCCCGGCCGCTCCGGCCGCCCCGGCTCCGGCCCCCGCGCCGGTGGCTCCGGCCGCCCCGGCCGCCGCTCCGGCGCCGGTCGCCCAGGCCCCGTCGATCGCCCCCGCGGTCGTCACCCCGGTTCCGGCGGCCCCCGCGGCCGCTCCGGCCGAGGACGGCGCGTACGTGACCCCGCTGGTCCGCAAGCTCGCCACCGAGAACGGTGTCGACCTCGCGGCCGTCAAGGGTTCGGGCGTCGGTGGCCGGATCCGCAAGCAGGACGTCCTCGCGGCCGCCGAGGCCAAGAAGGCCGCCGCCGCCCCCGCCGCGGCCGCTCCGGCCGCCGCCGCCAAGGCTCCGGCCCTGGAGGTCTCCCCGCTGCGCGGTCAGACCGTCAAGATGACCCGCATGCGCAAGGTCATCGGCGACAACATGATGAAGGCGCTGCACGGCCAGGCCCAGCTGACCTCGGTCGTCGAGGTCGACATCACCAAGCTGATGAAGCTGCGCGGTCGCGCGAAGGACGCCTTCGCCGCCCGTGAGGGCGTCAAGCTCTCCCCGATGCCGTTCTTCGTGAAGGCGGCGGCCCAGGCGCTGAAGGCCCACCCGGTCATCAACGCCCGGATCAACGAGGACGAGGGCACGATCACCTACTTCGACACCGAGAACATCGGTATCGCGGTGGACTCCGAGAAGGGTCTGATGACCCCGGTCATCAAGGGTGCGGGCGACCTGAACATCGCCGGCATCTCGAAGAAGACCGCGGAGCTGGCCGGCGCCGTGCGCGCCAGCAAGATCACCCCGGACGACCTGGCCGGTGCGACCTTCACCATCTCCAACACCGGTTCGCGCGGCGCGCTCTTCGACACGATCATCGTGCCCCCGAACCAGGTCGCCATCCTGGGCATCGGCGCCACCGTGCGCCGTCCCGTCGTCATCAACCACCCGGACCTGGGTGAGACGATCGCGATCCGCGACATGACGTACGTCGCGCTGTCCTACGACCACCGTCTGGTGGACGGCGCCGACGCCGCCCGCTACCTGACCTCGGTCAAGGCGATCCTCGAGGCCGGCGAGTTCGAGGTCGACCTCGGTCTGTAGGCGGTACGCCGAAAGGCATACGCCGAGGCAACGTAACGAGCCTCACCTGCGGCGCCCCCGTC
>NZ_JBHTSA010000242.1:0-3433 GCF_042795405.1 Streptomyces sp. NPDC056480
CAGCAGACCGCAGACCTGAGCCCTCGATGACAGAGGTGAGCACCGGCCCCGCCGCAGCCTTCGACGTCTCACCGCCTACCGTGCACGAGCTCGTAAGGGTTGTCACGTAAAGATCTTCGATTCAGTGGCCCGCGATCGGCTGCTGTCCGCTCGGCTCACCTATCGGCCGAGTGCGAGGTTGTGCAGGCGGGCGATGCCCCTCATCGCGTGATGGACGCCGTCGCCCTTCAACCGGCAGTCTCGGAGGATCTTTCAGGCCTTCATGCGGGCGAAGGCCTGCTCGACACGGGCGCGGACCTGGCGGTGGGAAGCGTTGTGCTCTTCCTTCAAGGCCGGCAGTTTGCTCTGCCCGTGCTCGCGGCGGTGCGGGATGACCAGGCCGGTGCCCCGGTAGCCGCCGTCGGCGATCACGGTGGTGTTGCCGACCGAGTTCTTGGCACCGGACAATGCCCATGCCTTGCAGTCGTTGCGGTTGCCGGGCAAGGGCCGTCCGACTACCACGACGCGCCGGGTGTCGGCGTCGATGACGACCTGGTGGCTGGTGGAGTAGCGGTAATTTTTCGACCGCTCGGCCACCGTGTGGTCGCGAGTGGGGACTAAGGTGCCGTCCACGATGAGGACGGTGCTCTTGCGGAATCGCCTGCGGGGCTTGAGCGCGAGCAGGGGTCCGAGGTGGCCAACGATGCGGTTGGCCGCGGACTTCGAGACGCCGAACAGCGGGGCGAGCTGCCGCAACGTCAAGTTGGTGCGCCAGTAGGCCGTGACCAGCAGCACCCGATCCTCCAGCGGCAGGCTCCACGGCCGGCCTCTGCGAACCGCGTCAGCCCCCTCGTGCCGCAGCTGTGCCACCAACGTGCCGAAGGAGCGGGGGCTCAACCCGGTGAACGGGGCTATCCAGGACGGCTGCGACGCCGTGATCACACCAGCCACTGCGGGAGCCTCACACGGTTCTCGCCGTGGGCTGGTGTGTTGATCACTTGCTGGACAGGCGAAGGTCACCGGACCAGGTTTCACATCGGACACGGCCGGAGTCGAAGGTGATCTCCAGTGCGATCCGCCCGTTGTCCTGGACACTCTCTTCGCTGACTGCCAGCACCGTCGCGCCGAGGTGATCCGCTAACGGGGTCTCACCGCTGATCGACGCCACCTCGACGCGGCCTGACTCCGCCATGTCGTATCCCGCGAAGGGGTCCGATGCCTCCACGATCAGGCACCAGTCCGAACCGGTCGTGCCGTCAGCGGCACCGTTGGCCGCTCGGCGCAGGAGCCTGCAAGTTCGCTGCCTCGTCTTGGCATGGGCGGAATATAAGGCCCCTGCGAGCCAGGCCGACCAAGTCCCATTCATCCTGGAGTTTCAGGACCTTCTGAAGCAGTCGGTCACGGACTTCGGCCCGGACCAGATTAGGACCGCCGGTGCACTGTCAACTTCAAAGTCCCTGAAGCAAGGCGGCATCGCAGGCCAGGGACGCCCCTGGCGGTAACCGACGGCAGTCCGTTGCACGCGCTTGCTTCTCCGTCGGCGGGGGTGCCCGGGCCGATCAGATCGACGTTACGGCTGTCAGTTCTGGAGAACAGGCGGGGTCCATGGAGAGAGGGATCTGAGTCGGGCGAGGGTGTAGCGGAGACGGGGATGCAGGCCGACGAGATGCAGGCTCGTGTGGGCTGCATGTACCCGGTCGGAAAGCCGCCGCAATGCATGCAGGCCGGTCATGTCACAAAAGACAAGCCCGGCGAGATCGAGGCAGAGAATTTCTGGCTGTCGCGCCAGCACAGCAGCCACTGCCTGGTCGACGAGCGGGGCAGTGGCGATGTCGAGCTCCCCGTCGAGTCGGAGCAGCGCAGCCTCGCCCCACCACAGGGTGTGAGCATGCAGCAGTTCATCTGCTTGCACAGCTGCCTCCGGCCTTTGCATGGGACAGAGTGATCTCTCGTCCTCCTCTTCCGGCGTCGGGGGTGGGGATTCCTCCAGAATGGCAGATAGTTGTCAGGCTTCGTCGAGATCAGCCCAGTGGTCGATGAGTCCGTCGGCTCCGGGGACGGATTCAGTGCCGGATCCGGTGTGGTCGGCCAGAGCAGAAACGATCAAGTCGCCGCGGCCGTGTTCGTCGTCGGGCCGGTCGGCCGCCCAGTTGCTAGGGACCGTTTCGGTTCGAGGACCGCCATCAGTGACGTGGATCTGGACACGGCCCGACCCATCCGCCGAGCCGTACAGGTTCAGAACGACTGGTGGCAGGGCATGCGTGACAGCATTGGTAACCAGTTCGGAGATGACCAGCAGGGTGTCGTAGATCCGGCCGTCGCGAAGCCCCCATGCTTCCAGAACTGAGCGGGCGGCGTGGCGGGCGGTAGCTGGTGCGAGCGGCCCGTGGTCCAGGGTAAGGCTGAACACACGCTGGCCAGGCAGCGCAGCATGCAGCACGGGGCGCTGCTGTCCCGTACGGGAGATCGTGGTCGTCGTCATCGGGATCACTGCCTCTCCGGTACTGGGTCGGAAACCTTCTCTGTACTTCCAGCAGACTCCCGAATGGCACAGAGTCCCTGAGCAAGCAGTACCCAAAAGCGAAAAGAGGGACGTCGTCCGGATGGCAGAGATGCCTTCACCGGGGGGAACGGGGGCCTCGCATGGCCCCACCCGCGAATGACGCCGGGCTCGCACCCTGGTAGCGCGGGCGGCACTCCATGCTGTTGCCCCGCCGGCAGCACGGCTCGGCCGGAGCATCGGCCGGTGCCGACGCGCACCTTTATGACGCCTTCAAGAGACCTGGGCTCCCACGGATAGCACCGCTTCCGGGCCTTGACCCCGAATCCTGGAAACGGGTTATGCGACTTGGGCCAGCGTAGTTGATGTTGTTGTGGCTGCTGTCTCGTAGGCGATGGGGCTGCGGTGTCCGAGGCGGGAGTGACGGCGTCGGGTGTTGTAGCGGTGGAGCCACCGGAATGCGTCGAGGCGGGCTTCGCGCTTGAAGCTTCCCCTTGATCGTGGACACCTGGAGACTGGGGCCTGAGCGGTTCCAGAGGAAGTAGCGCCGGGTGGGAAGTAAGTACACGAAGCGGTACTCGGACGAGTACAAGCGGGACGCCATCGAACTCGTGCGTTCGTCGGGGCGGACGGTGACCGAGGCCGCCCGCCAACTCGACGTCAGCGCCGAGTCCCTGCGTGCTTGGGTCAAGAAGGCCAAGGCGGCCGAGGCCGCAGAGACCGGCGGGAGCGCCGCGTCGCTCGGCGGCGGAGACGAGCGGGACGAAGAACTGAAGCGGCTGCGGAAGCTCACCGTCGAGCAGGCAAAGACGATTGAAATCCTAAAAAAGCGACGGCCTTCTTCGCGAAGGAGAGCGATCGGTGAGCGCGATATGCCGGTTCATCCATGCGGAGAAGGCGAACTTCACGATCGCTCTGCTGTGCCGGGTGATGAAGACTGCCCGCTCCACCTAC
>NZ_JBHTSA010000243.1:0-3413 GCF_042795405.1 Streptomyces sp. NPDC056480
GGCGGGACTCCCCCGCCGGACCGGCGTTCCGTGTGCCCGGGGCGGGCGGTGTCCGCCGGTATCCGCCCTGCCCGCGCCGGTGGATCAGTCCTGCGTCGACCCGTCGGCAGCCGTGCGACGCCCGCCGACGGAGGCGACCAAGGCGTCCGCCACGACCGCGGCGTCAGCCTCCGCGACGTCTGCCGGGTACTCCGGCAGCAGGTCGTCCCAGACCGGCATCCATGACCCGTACAGCTGGGACTGTCCCTCGGGCCGGGCGAAGAACCAGATGTGCAGGTGGGCGCCGCCGTCCCCGATGCGGTAGACGTGGGCACGCGAGATGTGGGGCACGGCCTGCACATGGCGGACGATGTGCGTGGACAGGACCCCCAACTCGGCCGCCAGCTCGTCGGGCAGGTCTGCCATGTCGTAGTGGTCGAGCGGATGCAGCATGAGCACCAGCGGCACGCCGACTCCCGCGATCCGCGTGAGCCGCCAGCGTTCGTTGAACCAGATCCCCTCGCCGCGGTCACGGCACGACGCGCAGTCAGACGGGTCCTCGCCGTGGCGCGGAGGCTCGGGCAGCACGGGCGGGCGCAGGGGAGAGACACGCAGTCCGTCCGCTTCGAACGGGCTGATGCTCCACCCTGTCATGCGCGCGAGGGGGAGCCGCCGCTCGGCGTCGGCAGCGGCGAGCGCGTGGTCGTAGAACTCGTCAGGTCGCAAGGCCATGGCGCGAAGACTAGTTCGACACCGACGCCCGGCGCGGAGCGGGGTGATCATTCTCCTGGTGAGGGGACAGCGCGAGCGGTTCTCGCCCGCTCTTCCCGACCTGCGCGGCTTTGCCAGGCCCTGCTTGCCAGGCCCTGCTTGCTTGCCCTGCTTGCTTGGCCCTGCTTGCTTGGCCCTGACCGACCCTGACCGGCCCTGCCCGCCTGAAGCCTTCCTACGAGCGGCAGTTGCCCGATCAGCGCACGCGGCGGGCGCGCAGCACCAGGTCGTCTGTGTGGTGCGCGCCGGCGCCGCCGTCGGGTGCCACCCGGGCGCGCTGCTCGTCCACCTCCACCACCCAGTCGTCGCCGAGGAGGGCCGTGACCATCGAGGGCCAGACGTAGTCGGCCGGGTCGAAGCCGCTTTCCTCCGGCGGCCGGGTGTCCATTCCCGCGTGGTGGACGAGGAGCAGTACACCGCCGACCGCGACGGCCTCGATCAGCGCTCGCTCGGCGGCCGCGTCGGGGGTGCGCAGCAGCGCCGGGTACTGCGCGGAGACGAGCTCGAAGGAGGCCGGCGGGAGCGCCGCGTCCGCCAGGGGGGCGTGGACCCAGCGGACGGCGACGCCCGCGTCCCGTGCGTGCCCGACCGCCCGTTCGAGGGCCACGCCGGAGACCTCGAGCGCGGTCACGTCCCAGCCGCGGCGGGCGAGCCAGACGGCGTCCGCGCCCTCACCGCAGCCGACGTCGAGAACGCGCCCGGGGGTGAGCCCGGCTACCTCTGCCACGAGCGCGCCGTTCGGCCGGCCGCTCCAGAGTTGTCGCCGGTCGAGGTAGCGGTTGTCCCACTCCGCCCGCACTGCGGGGTCTCCGACGTATCCGTCGGTGAGGGGCGAGGGAGCGGCGGACGCGGGCGATCCCGCTGCGATGTTTTCGGTCACGGACCCACCATGCCCATCCGGCCGCTCGCGTGCGTCGATTCTTGCCGGTCCGGCAAAAACCAAGTCGCGGATGCGGGGCGGAGTTCGGTCGTACTGGACGTCGTGTGCACGCGCGACCCTCCGGGTACGCAAGGTGTCGACCCGGCAGCGGAACCTCTTTGAAATTCTCCATTCAGAATCTTGATACCTGTTCACCCCTATGCGAGATTCGGCGCACGCAGCCCGTGTCAACGGCTGCGTTCCGTCCGGACACACCGGAACCGCTGCGGGAGAGGTCTCCACCATGCCGGTCCAGCACACCCCCGGGGAGCGACTCTCGATGGAGACGCGCACCATCGAGGTCATCCCCGACGCCGAGCGGCACGGCACGCCGCGTAGCCAGTTCACCCTGTGGTTCGGCGCCAACATGCAGATCACCGCGATCGTCGACGGCGCCCTCGCCGTCGTCTTCGGCGCCGACGCGCTGTGGGCGATACCCGCGCTGCTGATCGGAAACGTGCTCGGCGGCATCGTGATGGCGCTGCACTCCGCGCAGGGACCGCGGCTCGGCGTCCCGCAGATGATCTCCAGCCGGGCGCAGTTCGGCGTCCACGGCGCCGTCCTGCCCCTGCTGTTGGTGATCCTGATGTACCTCGGCTTCGCCGCGACCGGCAGTGTCCTGGCCGGCCAGGCGCTGTCCGAGATGCTGCACATCAACAACACGAACGCCGGCATCCTCGTCTTCGGCGCGCTGACCGCCGTGGTCGCGGTCACCGGGTACCGGCTCATCCACATCGCGGGGCGCGTCGCCACCGTCGTCGGCGTACTCGGCCTCGCCTACCTGCTGGTGCGGCTGTTCACGCAGTACGACGTCGGCGCGCACGTCGGCGACAAGGGCTTCGAGACGGCGACCTTCCTCCTCGCCGTGGGGCTCGGCGCCGGATGGCAGCTGACCTTCGGCCCGTACGTCGCCGACTACTCGCGCTACCTGCCGCGCGACACCAGCACGCGCGCGACGTTCTGGTCCACGTTCGCCGGCTCCGTCATCGGCTCCCAGTGGGCCATGACGCTGGGAGCGCTCACGGCCGCCGTCGCCGGCAAGACCTTCCTCAGCGACCAGGTGGGGTTCCTCGGCGACCTCGCGGGGCCCGCGGTCCTCGCCGTCCTCATCTACCTGGTGATCGTGGTCGGCAAGCTGACCGTCAACTGTCTCAACGCGTACGGCGGCTTCATGTCGATCCTGACCACCGTCACCGCGTTCGACGGCCGCTCGCGCATCTCGGCCGCCGCCCGCGCCGCCTACATCGTCGGCTTCACCGCCGTGTCGATGGTCATCGCGCTGGCCGCCAGTGACGACTTCCTGAACAACTTCAAGAACTTCGTGCTCCTGATCCTGATGGTGTTCACCCCGTGGAGCGCCATCAACCTGGTCGACTACTACCTGGTCTCCCGCGAGCGCGTCGACATCCCCGCCCTGTACGACCCGGACGGCCGCTACGGCCGGTGGAACGTCACCGCGCTGACCTGCTACGTCCTGGGCGTCGCCGTCCAGATCCCGTTCCTGGCCACCAAGCTGTACACCGGCGCGCTCACCAAGAGGCTCGACGGCGCCGACATCTCGTGGATCGTCGGGCTCGTGGTCACCGCGGCCCTGTACTGGCTGTGGGTGCGGCGCACGGCCGACCCGCCCGCCGAGACGGTCCACCCGGCCGTCACCGAGACCGACGACGCGACCGCGCCGGTCGGCTGACCCGTACGACACGCGCCCACGGGGCGGCGGCGTCGGGCGCGAGCGGTACGACCG
>NZ_JBHTSA010000244.1:0-3044 GCF_042795405.1 Streptomyces sp. NPDC056480
CCCGGCGGGGGTCGGGCCCCCGTCGGGCGCCGGCCCGGGGGCGCTGGGGGGGGGCCACGTCACCCCCCCCCCGGGGGGGGGGGCCGCGGGGGGGCCCGCGGGTCTGGCCCCGGGCGCCCCCCCCCCGGCGCCGTACCGCCAAGGCGGCGGGCATCACGGCGACGGCCGGGCTCGTCGCCGTCGGGCTGTCCATGGCCGCCTGCTCCACCGGCGGCACCGGCTCCCGGGACGAGGGAGCGGCCGCCACCAGGGACGTGGCCGCGGCGGCGCCCACCCCCTCGCCCTCGGCCGACGGCGACCTCCGGTCCACCGAGCGGGTGGATCCGATCGAGCTGCTGAAGGCCGACCCGAAGATCGAGGAACGGTTCAAGACCGATCTGAAGCCCTGCGTCGCGGACGCGTACCCGGTGGACGCCTCGTACGGGAACCTCACGAACGCACCCGCGCCGGACGTCGTCGTCAACGTGATGACCTGCGGCGATGCCGTCGGCATCGGCACGTACGTCTATCGGAGGCAGAGCGACGGGTACGAGAACGTGTTCATGGCGGAGGACGCCGCCGTCTACGCCACGATCGACCGGGGCGATCTCGTCGTCACCAAGCAGGTGTACGCCAAGGGCGACCCGGTCGCGTACCCCTCGGGCGAGGACGTGATCACGTACCGCTGGTCGGGGAACAGGTTCACCCAGCACGACTGGGTGCACAACGACTACAGCCGGGCCGTCGGAGACGGCGAGGTCGTCGAGCCCGCGCCGAGCGAGCCCCCCGCCAACTGAGCCGTACACCCCCACCCGCAGAGAGATCCGAAGGGCACGCACGATGGCCGAAACCCATGTCCTGTTCGTCGAGGACGACGACGTCATCCGTGAGGCCACCCAGCTCGCCCTGGAGCGGGACGGCTTCCGGGTCACCGCCATGCCCGACGGCCTCTCCGGCCTGGACGCCTTCCGGGCGCAGCGCCCGGACATCGCCCTGCTCGACGTCATGCTGCCGGGCATGGACGGGGTCAGCCTCTGCCGCCGGATCCGCGACGAGTCGACGGTGCCGGTGATCATGCTGTCGGCGCGCGCCGACTCGATCGACGTCGTCCTCGGTCTGGAGGCCGGGGCCGACGACTACGTCACCAAGCCCTTCGACGGCGCCGTGCTCATGGCCCGGATCCGCGCCGTCCTCCGCCGCTTCGGGCACGCGGGCGGTCCCGGCGCCGGTGAGCGCGGGGAGGAGGGGCCGGACGGCGGCGGACTCCTCGCCTTCGGCGATCTGGAGGTCGACACCGACGGCATGGAGGTCCGCAAGGGCGGGACCCCGGTCGCGCTGACGCCGACCGAGATGCGGCTGCTCCTGGAGTTCTCTTCGGCGCCGGGCACCGTACTGTCCCGGGACAAGCTCCTGGAGCGGGTCTGGGACTACGGCTGGGGCGGCGACACCCGGGTCGTGGACGTCCACGTCCAGCGGCTGCGCGCCAAGATCGGCCAGGACAGGATCGAGACGGTCCGCGGCTTCGGCTACAAGCTCAAGAGCTAGGGCGGCATGATCCCCACGACACCCCCCGAGACGGGCACGTACCGGTGAAGCCGTTCCCCCTCCGTACCGGCGTCCGCTGGAAGATCGCCGTGGCCATCGCGGCGGTCGGCGCGCTGATCGCGGTCACCCTGAGCATCGTCGTGCACAACGCCGCCCGGATCTCGATGCTCGACAACGCGCGCGAGGTGCAGATGGAGCGGCTGCTCTTCGCGCAGCGGATGTACGAGACGTCGAAGCCGAAGGAACCGCGCTTCGGCACCAAGATCAACGACCCGTCGCTGCCCAGCCAGCTCGACCAGCTGATGCGGGACAAGCGGCGCGGCACGTACGTGCAGGAGCACCGGCACGGCGGGCCGCCCGACGTGTGGGCGGCGGTGCCGCTCGCCAACGGCGACGTGCTCTCGCTGCACATCCCCTTCGCCGACCGCAGCGCGACGATCATGAACGATCTGGACCGTGCCCTCGTCATCGGCTCGGTCTCGGTGGTCTTCGGCGGCTGTGCCCTCGGCGTGCTCATCGGCGGCCAGCTCTCCCGGCGGCTGCGGAAGGCCGCCGTCGCGGCCGGCCGGGTCGCCCAGGGGAACACGGACGTCCGGGTCAGGGAGGCCGTCGGCGGGGTCGTACGGGACGAGACCGACGACCTGGCGTGGGCGGTCGACGCCCTCACCGACGCCCTCAACGAGCGGATCGAGGCCGAGCGGCGGGTCACCGCGGACATCGCGCACGAACTGCGCACCCCGGTGACCGGGCTGCTCACGGCGGCCGAGCTGCTGCCGCCGGGACGTCCGACCGAGCTCGTACGGGACCGGGCGCAGGCGATGCGGACGCTGGTCGAGGACGTGCTGGAGGTGGCCCGGCTCGACAGCGCATCGGAGCGGGCGGAGCTCCAGGAGATCGCGCTCGGGGAGTTCGTGGAGCGGCGGGTGCGGGCGCTCGATCCCGAGGTGGTCGTCCGGGTCGTCCACGACTCCTGGGTGAACACCGACCCGCGGCGCCTGGAGCGCGTCCTCGGCAATCTCCTCGCGAACGCCGCCAAGCACGGCAAGCCGCCGGTGGAGGTCACCGTCGAGGGCCGTGTCGTGCGGGTCCGCGACCACGGTCCCGGTTTCCCCGTGGCGCTGCTCAAGGAGGGTCCGAGCCGGTTCCGTACGGGGACGAGCGACCGCGCGGGCCAGGGCCACGGCCTGGGCCTGACGATCGCGTCCGGCCAGGCGCGGGTCCTGGGCGCGCGGCTGACCTTCCGGAACGTGGTGTCCGAGGCGGCG
Organism: Streptomyces sp. NPDC056480; assembly: GCF_042795405.1. Taxonomy (NCBI): domain Bacteria; kingdom Bacillati; phylum Actinomycetota; class Actinomycetes; order Kitasatosporales; family Streptomycetaceae; genus Streptomyces; species Streptomyces sp. NPDC056480. Next base: position 2,790 of record NZ_JBHTSA010000244.1, read on the forward strand.
CCGAACGGGGTGGGCGGGGCGATCGCGGTGCTGTGGCTGCCGGACCACGCGCCGACGAACACGGGCAGCTTCCCGATCCTGCGACCGGCGGACTGAGCGTCCGTACCGCTGCGGCGGTGGGGATACGGCCGTGGGGATACAGCCGTGGGGATACAGCCGTGGGGATACAGCCGTGGGGATACGGCGGTGGGGATACGGCGGTGGGGATACGGCGGATACGGCGGATACGGCGGTGGGGATACGGCGGTGGGGCCG
>NZ_JBHTSA010000245.1:0-2881 GCF_042795405.1 Streptomyces sp. NPDC056480
CGCGTAGTGCGCGCCGTGCTCCAGGTAGACGTAGTCGTCGAGGGTGCCCTGGCGGACCAGGTAGACCGTCAGCGAACGGACGTACATGGCGCCGATGCCGAGGCCGAGCGACATCAGGACGATGTCGTTGGTGATGGCGAAGGCGGCGATGACACCGTCGAAGGAGAAGGACGCGTCCAGGACCTCCAGGTAGAGGAACATGAAGAACGCGGCCTTGCCGGCCATCACGACCGCCGGGACCTTCTTGCCGCTGCGCTTGGCCTCTTCCTCGGCCTCGTGCTCGCGCTCCTCCTCTTCCTCGAGCTTGTTCTCGAAGTAGCCGGAGAGACCTCCGACGACGAGGTACGTGATGAGGCCGAAGACGCCGGAGAGCAGGACCGTCGCCGCCTTGTCGACGTGCAGGCCGCCGTGCTGGTGGGCCTGGGTCGCGAAGGTCATGGCGCTGACGGCCAGGACGACGAGAGCGATGCAGACCGACAGCATGTCGATCTTGCCGAGCTTGGCCAGCGGGCGCTCGAGCCAGCCGAGCCACTTGATGTCACGGTCCTCGAAGATGAACTCGAGGAAGATCATCAGCAGGAACATCCCGCCGAAGGCCGCGATCGAAGGATGGGCGTCGGTGACGAGCTGCTCGTACCGCTCGGCGTCGTTGATCGCGAGGTCGACGGCCTCGATGGGGCCGACCTTGGCACTGATCGCCACGATCACGACGGGGAAGACCAGCCTCATGCCGAAGACGGCGATGAGCACACCGATGGTGAGGAAGATCTTCTGCCAGAAGGCACTCATCTTCTTCAGGATCCCGGCGTTGACCACGGCGTTGTCGAACGACACCGAGATCTCGAGGATGGACAGGATCGCCACGATCCCGAAGGCCGCCCATCCCCCGTAGAGCACCGCTACGACGAGGCCGAGCGCGGTCACCGCGAACGACCAGCCGAACGTCTTCAGAAGCACTGGCTACCCAATCGTTTTGTGCGGGGCTCCCCCCGCGAGCCGTACCTGGCTTTACCAAACACTGACCGAAGTCTAGGGCGAAGCAGGGGAGTCCTGACACATACCGGCCAACATGGCATCAGTAGACGGCACTTGAAGACGGGCGCGGCGCGGGGAGACCCTTCCGGGCGCCCGGTATCCGGTCCCTCCCGAGCGGGATGACGGCAGAATCAACGTGTGGTACACAGGCATAATGTCTTCCCAACTCCCCTTACGCTTCGGCGTCAACATGTTCGTCCCCGGTTCACTTCACGAGTGGCGCGCGAAGTGCCGCAGAGCGGAGGAACTCGGATTCGACGTGGTCGGAGTGGCCGACCATCTCGGATTCCCCGCCCCGTTCCCGTCATTGGTCCTCGCAGCCGAGGCGACCGAACGAATACGGCTGACCACATTCGTGTTGAACACGCCGTTCTACAACGCCGCTCTTCTCGCGCGCGATGTGGCGAGCACCGACCAGTTCACCGACGGGCGTTTGGAGCTCGGGCTCGGCGCAGGTTATGTGAAGGCCGAGTTCGACACCGCGGAGATTCCGTTCCCGAGTGGTGGAAAGCGGGTCGAACAGCTGGAGCGTACGGTCACTACGCTGCGTGGCCTGTTCGACGACCCCGAATACCAGCCGCGTCCGGCCCGGCCGTCCGGCCCGCCCCTGCTGATCGCGGGCTGGGGCGACCGGCTGCTCCGCGTGGCCGCCACGCACGCCGACATCATCGCCTTCCCCGGTGGCTGGGCCGACGCCACGGGTGACGCGCTTCATCTGGCCGGAAGCGCGCAGATGGAGGAACGCATCACGTACGTGCGCGGCCTGCTCGGTGACCGCGCCGACTCCGTGGAACTCAATCTGCTGATACAGCAGGTGATTCCGCCCTCCGAAGGCGCCTCGGTGCCCGACAGGTTCGCACCGGTGCCGCCCGGCGCCGAGCAGAGCCCCGACGATGTGCCCAGCGTCCTGGTCGGAACCCCCGCGGACATGGCGCAGCAGATCAAGGAACGTCGTGAGCGCTACGGCTTCACGTACTTCACGATCATGGAATACAACATGGAGAATTTCGCGCCGGTCATCGCGGCGCTTCGCTGAACCGCGCACTCCGCCACAGGGCCGCCGGCGACGGCGGCCGTGACCGAAAGGGGACACCCGACATGGACACCCGCTTCGCATCGGCTCGGCGCACGGTCGTGGAGCAGCCGGCGTGAATCCCTCACTCGCCGCCCGGGGCAGCTCCACGACCCTTGTGCTGCTACGCCACGGTGAGACGGCGTTGACACCGGAGAAGCGCATATCCGGCAGCGGCGGCTCGGATCCGGCGTTGTCGGAGACCGGGCTGCGCCAGGCCGAGGCCGCCGCTGGGGTCCTCGTCACACGCGGTCCGGTGCGGGCGGTGGTGTCGTCACCGCTGCGCCGGGCCCGGCAGACGGCCGAGGCGGCGGCTCGTCGCCTGGGCCTGGAGGTCCACGTCGACGAAGGGCTGACCGAGGCGGATTTCGGGGCCTGGGAGGGACTGACGTTCGCCGAGGTGCGCGAGCGTCATCCGGACGAGATGGCGGCGTGGCTCGCCTCGCCGAAGGCGGTGCCGGGCGGGACCGGGGAGACGTTCGCCTCGGTCGCGCGCCGGGCCACGCTCGCGCGGGACCGGCTCCTGGCACGGTACGAGGGGCAGACGGTCCTGGTCGTGTCCCATGTCGGGGTGTTGCGGACCCTGCTTCGGCTGGCGCTCGGCGCACCACCGGCGACGCTGTTCCGGATGGAGTTGTCGGCCGCCTCGCTGTCGGCCGTGTCCTATTCCCCGGACGGGGGCGTGTCGGTACGGCTGCTCAACGACACCTCGCATCTGACGGACCATCGGTGACCTCGACGGCCGATGGGGCGGTGCTCGGCACCGCCCCATCG
>NZ_JBHTSA010000246.1:0-2839 GCF_042795405.1 Streptomyces sp. NPDC056480
GGCCGGGGCCCGCTCGCGTACGCGGAGTGCGAGGTCAGCTGGTCGGGTCGAGACCGTGGCTGCGCAGCCAGGCCAGCGGGTCGATCGCGTAGCCGCCGCCCGGCCGGACCTCGAAGTGCAGGTGCGGGCCGGTGGAGTTGCCGGTGTCGCCGGAGTAGGCGATGACGTCGCCGGCCTTCACCTGGCCGTAGCGGATCTTGGCGCTGCTGAGGTGGCAGTACCAGGTCTCGGTGCCGTCGGGGGCGGTCACGATCACCATGTTGCCGTAGGCGCTGTTGATCTGGGTGCGGACGGTGCCGTCCGTCGCGGCCATCACGGGCGTGCCGGTCTGCACGGGGAAGTCGATGCCGGTGTGCACGGACATCCAGTTGACGCCGGACTGGCCGAAGCGCGCGCTGAGCCGGTGGAGTTCGACCGGCAGCATGTACTTGGGACGCAGCGCCTCCTTGCGGGCCGCCTCCTCCTCGCGCTTCTTCTTGTCGGCCACCTGGCGCGCCTTGAGGTCGATGCGCTCCTGGGTGCGGCTGGCGCGGTCGCCGAAGTCGCGGGCGTCGGCGCTGAGCGCGGCGAGCTGCGTGTCGAGCGCGTTGTTGGCGGCGACCTGCTTCACGGACGCCGGGTCGGCGGCGGCGAGCGCGGTCGTGTCCTCCTTCTTCGCGCCGTCGGTGCCGGCTCCGGTGAGCCCGCCGACGGAGGCGGCGGCGATGCCGGCGACTCCCATGACGCAGGCGGACGGGACGGCGACGGTCAGCAGCGCGGAGCGCTTGGCGGGGGTACGGCGCCGGCCGCGGCTGCCGGAGGAGGAGCGGCGCACGGGGCGGCCGGCGGGGGGGGAGTCCGTGCGGACCTCGACGGCGGGCTGGTCGGCGGGGTCGGCGTCGTGCTCGTCGTAGGCCTCGGGGGCCTCGTGACGGTCGCCGTCCTCGTCCTCGTGGTCCTCGTGGTCCTCGTGTCCGGCCAGGTCGTGGGCGTGCTCGAGGTCGTCGAGGTCCGCGTGGTCCTCGGCGGTGCCCGCCTCGGCCTCGGGGAGGTACTCGAACGCGAACTCCGCGGTGTGCTCGGGACCCGGCGTGTACTGCTGGGGGACGACCGGCTCGGCCTCCTGGGCCGCCTGGTTCCACGCGGTCGCGTCGTAGGCGCCGGTGTCGGTCGCGAAGGCGGGGGCGGCCCACTGGCCGGTGGCGTCGTAGGACTCGTACCCGTACGCCCCCTGAGCGGCGTAGGCGCCGGCGTGGAGGGTCTCGTACCGGCCGGTGTGCTGGGCCTCGGTCCAGGCGGAGGCGTCCCACTGGCCGGTGGTGTCGTACGAGGGGGTGGTGCCGTGCTGCGCTGCCGTCGTGTCGTACTGCCCGGTCGTCGTCTCGTACGGACCGGCCGGGGTCCCGTACGTGCCGGTGGTGTCGTAGGCGCCGGTGGTGTTCCACTGCCCGGTGGTGTCCCACTGACCGGTCGTGTCGTACGTGCCCGTGGCCTCGTACTGCCCGGTGGTGGTGGCGTACTGCCCCGTCGTGTCGTACTGGCCGGTCGCGGCGTACTGCGTGGCGTCGTACTGTCCGGTCGTCGTTCCGTACTGCTCCGCCGTCCCGTACGTGCCGGTGACGTCGTATCCGCCGAGATTCCACTGTCCGCTCTGGTCCGCCCCGCCGTCGCCGTAGGCGCCGAAGAGAGGGTCGGTGGCGAAACTGCCGGTGGGGTGGGCGCCGTCTCCGACGTACCCGGCGTGGGGGTGCTGGTCGTTCACCAACGTCTCTCTCGCCTCGGCAGCAGGACCAGTCCGGGGCGGGCCCGACGAGGGGTGTCCCGGGGGTAAGCAGTGGCGCGACTGTACCCGGCGGTATGCGCAGCCGACAATCTTCGGCGGTGCCTGAGGCCGTAGGAAACGGGCAATCGGCCGTGTTTCGCCAGCTCACGGAGAGACCTTTGGCCTTGTGTTCGATGAACGTTCGAAGAACGGTGTCGGAGTGTCACGCCACGGACGTGGCGCCCGGCTCCTCCGCACGTGCTCCCACGGCCTCAGGACCGCCCGCGTCGAGGGCGTCCCGGACCCCGGCGGCCACCGTGGGGTGCACCGGCAGGGCGAGATGGCCGATCCCGCTGACCCGCACGTTGTGCACGAGCAGGTCCGGGTGGTCGAGCCGAGCCGTCTCCACCGGCACCATGATCTGGTCCAGGTCGCTCCAGAAGCTCACGAACCGGGTCCGGCAGCCGGGCGACGGCCCGGCGAGCTCCCGCAGCACCTCGGAGCCGGGCCGCATCTGCCGTACCAGCGGATGCGCGTCGGCGAGCGGGGCCGCCACGCTCGTGCCGGAGTGCGGGGTACCCAGCATGACCAGGGTGCGCACCCGGCTGTCACCGCCCAGCCGCTGTACGTAGTACCGGGCGATGAGCCCGCCCAGGCTGTGCCCGACGATGTCGACCTCGGCGTGTCCCGTACGGGCCCGGATCTCGTCCACCCGGCGGCCGAGCAGCTCGGCGGCCGCCCGCAGGTCGCAGGTGAGCGGAGAGTAGTTGAGCGACTCGACGCAGTCACGGCCGTTCCGGGTGAGGGAGCGGCGCAGGACGACGAAGACCGAGCGGTTGTCGACGAAACCGTGCAACAGGACGACCGGGCGCCGGCCCGGCGTGACCGACGGGGGAGGAGCGGGCGCGAGGCGCTCGGCCACGATCCCGGAGGGGTAGAGGACGAGATGACCGGTGAGAATCGCGAGCTCGAGGGCAGTGGCCTTCATCAGGGCGGTGACCTTGGTGAGCTCCATGGACGACCTCCCGAACGGCACGTGGGGCCGGACGGTACGCCGGTACGCCGCGCCTCCGTGCCGCACGGACGGCGGCACGGAGG
>NZ_JBHTSA010000247.1:0-2762 GCF_042795405.1 Streptomyces sp. NPDC056480
ACGGGACACCTCGAGGGGATCATCGCCCCCCACTCCCCCACAGCACAGGAGGCCCACCCCCTGCCCAGACACTCCGCAGCAAGCGAACCCCGCAACCGAGCCACACACGCAACGCAGAACGGAGGCCCGGGAACCCCTCCCAGTTCAGCACGTGTAACTGCCACCAACGCGACTGGTCTGCGTGATACCAGACCATGAGCTCCATCCTCCCGCCCAGGGCTGGACCGCCAGCCGCACCATCTGGCGGCCGCGCTTTGCGTTCCTTACGCGTTCACCGCGTCTGCTGATCCATTCCTGTCCCGTTCGACGGTTGATGCCCACGATGCGGCTGGCTGCGACGTTGACTAGAACCCAAGCCTTCCCCCCGGGCTGGGGGGTCCTGTCTTGCGCAGGGCTTCCTGTGAGGCCCTGGATCAGAGATCAGACGTCCGCGACGCGTTCATCGCGGACGCCGGCAGAGCGATACCCACGCCCTGCGGATAACCGACCCTGCAGACGCGACGATTGCCGAACCCTCGATGATCATCCGGTTAGACGACGGATTTGCTGGCGAGTCCACCCGGTTCACCAACCGGCTCCACGGCCCCCACCCAGACCCGCTCTCCCAGGAACGGTTCCACAGATCCAGCACCGGTCGAGTTCAAGCTACTGAATCATGGAAAATTCAGAGGAATAGGGCCTCCTATCGCGGCATCGAGAAGAGCACCGAGGAGTGTATTCCACGCTAACGGAAACATCTCCATTCGAAAATCTCACCCTTTCATTCATTGCGACTTTATCGCCACCTAAATAGACATGAGTATTGATTACTCAGGCCATCCATGGCCTGTCCCTTCATCCTTGAAAATGACTCACAAGAGCATGGAATGCCATTCAGATACCCCGCAGCCCTACCCCTGGCACTCGCTCGACAGGGCAGCCGAACAGGAGTGACTGTCATGAAGTGGTACAAGGTACTGGCCGCTCATTCTAAAGCGATGCTGAAGGGAGCATCGGCGGCCAGCGCCACGGCGGCCATGGTTAACGCGGCTGCCCTCATGGCCACGCCCGCGAGCCAGCCGCACGCAGACACCAGCAGCAACCGCGTTGCCGGTGCCGGGACGGGTCCTGGCAATCCCACAACGAGCTGACAGCCGATCCATTCAGATCAGAGAGCTTCTTCAGCGTTGCAACTCCAGTGTGAGGACGGCCTTGGCGATTGACGTCATGCGGTTGGGGCTGCAGCGGGACCTGCGGAAGATCTGCCAGGACTGCCAAGGCAGCCGCCCGCCGGTGGAGCAAAGGTCAAGCCGTGTCCTCCGGGTTGAGGCGAGGAGAACGGCCGTTGTGAGCAGTAAATGGCAGCTGGACGACGACCGCGATCCCCTGTAGCGGGCAGCAGCATCCTGTGCCGCAGTCCGTATCGATGGGAGGGCGCGTTCAGCCTGCCTCTGAAGCGTGCGCCGCTCGCGCCGACCACGGCCCGTCATGCTGCCCGCTCAGTCTTGGAGGCTTACAACCCCTAACGAAATGATCTTCGGGCTGGTTGGATGGCCCTCTGGTGTTGATCGGGGGTGCCGGGTGGCTCGGCGGAAGCCGTGGGAAGTCAATGAGCTTCTTCAACTCGGGTTCGGCCGGAGGCGCTCAAGAGGGTCTGACCTGCACAGACACTTCAGGTGGGTCACCCGATCGGTGGGCAAGCTGAAGAAGCTCAATGATGAGCTCTGGGCGGTGATCGAGCCGCTCCTGCCGAGGGTGGAGCGTCGGGCTCGTCATCCGGGGCGGAAGCGGCATCCGGACCGGCTGGTGTTCCAGGGCATCCTGTTCCTGCCGCACACCGGGACCGCCTGGGAACACCTCCCGCGGGAACTGGGCTTCGGGTCGGGCATGACCTGCTGGCGCCGCCTGGCGGAGTGGACCGAAGCCGGCGTCTGGCCGCGGCTGCACGAGACTCTCCTCGCGCGTCTTTGCGGAGCGGACGCTCTGGACTTCTCCCGCGCCGTGGTCGACGGCTCTCACATACGGGCGTTAAAAGGGGCTCAAAGACAGGACGAAGCCCTGTGGACCGGGGCGGAAACGGCAGCAAGCACCACCTGATCACCGATGCCACGGACATTCCGCTTGCGGCCACCCTGACCGGGGGCAACCGCAACGATGTCACGCAGTTCATTCCCCTGCCGCGGGCCGTCCCGCCGGTCCGGGGCAAACGCGGCCGCCCCCGCCGCCGGCACAACACCGTGCTGGGCGACCGCGGCTACGACCACGACAAGTACCGGCGACTCGCCTGGGCCCTGGGCGTCAGACCCGTCATCACCCGACACGGGGAGTCCCCCACGGATCAGGCCTCGGCACCGACCGCTGGGCCGTCGAGCGGACCTTCGCCCACCTGCACTGGTTCCGCCGGCTGCGGATCCGCCGAGAAGTACGCGACGACATCCACGAAGCGTTCCCCAGCCTCGCTTGCTCACTCATCTGCTGGCGACGCCTGAAGTCATTCCGATAGCAGTTCTTAGGGCTGGCTGAGGGCTGGATATTCGACACACTCATCGTCGTCTCGGAACGGGTCACCCACTGTCACGCATGCTCCTACCACCGGTCGTCCTGTAGTTGCGCGGCTCAACGGACGGTTCGGGCCGTGTCCAGGCTCATGTCACCGACGGAGGTACCCGCTCCGGGGCCTGATCCCATTTAGACGTCGTTTCTTATGGTGTGATCGTTCGTTGAGCCGTGCATGACGGATCTCATCGAGCGGTTGGTGCCAGACGAGTTATGGGTCTTGTTCA
>NZ_JBHTSA010000248.1:0-2486 GCF_042795405.1 Streptomyces sp. NPDC056480
CGCGGCTTCCGCATCGAACTCGGCGAGATCGACACCGTCCTCACCACCACACCAGGCATCCAGCGCACCGTCACCGTCATCCGCGAGGACCGGCCCGGCGTCCAGCGGCTCGTGACGTACGTCGTCCCCGCCGCCGACGCTCCGGTGACGCCGGACACCCTGCGCGGCCACGCCGCCGCGCGCCTCCCCGAGTACATGGTGCCGAGCGTCTTCATGGAGATCCCCGCGATCCCCCTCTCCCCCAACGGCAAGCTCGACCGCCGTGCCCTCCCCGCACCGCCGGACGCCGTGACCGGTCCGTCCCGCGCCCCCAGGGACGCACGCGAGGAGATCCTCGCCGGCACCTTCGCCGCCGTGCTCGGGCTCGACACCGCCGGTGTCGAGGACGACTTCTTCTCCCTGGGCGGACACTCCCTGCTCGCCGCCCGCGCGGCGGCCCGGGTGCGGGCCGCGCTCGGTGTGGAGTGCTCCGTACGGGACGTGTTCGAGGCGCGTACCGTCGAGGCGCTGGCCGCCCGGCTCGCCGCACGCGGCGCGTCCGGCCGCCCCGCCCTCGCCCGGGTCGGGGCACGACCGGAGCCGACCCCTCTCTCGTACGCCCAGCGACGCCTCTGGCTGATCGACAGCGTGCGGGGCCCGGGGACGGCGTACAACGTGCCGCTCGCGGTCCGGCTCGACGGTCCGGTGGACCCGGCGGCCGTCCGGGCGGCGATCCAGGACGTGGTGGCGCGGCACGAGGTGCTGCGGACCGTGTTCACGGAGGTCGACGGGGAGCCGTACCAGCACGTCCTCGCCCCCGGCGGGGCCGAGGTGCCGTTCACGGTCCGGCGGGTCGCCGCCGGGGCGCTGGACGCGGAGGCGGAGGCCGCGTGCGGCCACGTCTTCGACCTGGAGCGGGAGATCCCCCTGCGGGTGACGCTGCTGAGCGCCTCGGACGAGGAGCACGTCCTGGTCGTGCTGCTGCACCACATCGCGACGGACGAGTGGTCCACGGGCCCGCTCCTCGCGGACCTCGACACCGCCCACAAGGCCCGTACGGCCGGCCACGCGCCGGAGTTCGCGCCGCTGCCCGTCCAGTACGCCGACTACGCCCTCTGGCAACGCGAACTCCTCGGCGACGCGGAGGACACGGAGTCCCTGGCGGCCCGCCAGGCCGCCTACTGGCGCGAGAACCTCACCGGACTCCCCGAGGAACTGACCCTCCCCACCGACCGGCCACGCCCCGCCACACCCTCGTACCGCGGCGACGTGGTGCCGTTCGAGGTCGACGCGGTGACCGGCTCCGGTCTGGCACGGCTCGCCCGGGCCTCCGGCGCGACGATGTTCATGGTGGTCCACGCGGCCGTCACCGCCCTGCTGCACCGGCTCGGCGCAGGCGACGACATCGCGATCGGCACCCCGGCCTCCGGCCGCGGTGACGAGCAGCTCGACCCGATGGTCGGGTTCTTCCTCAACACCCTCGTCCTGCGGGCCGATCTGACGGGCGAGCCGACCTTCGCCGAGCTGGTCGGCCGGGTCCGTGACACCGGACTCGCGGCCTTCTCGCACGCCGATCTGCCGCTGGAGGCGGTGGCGGAGGCGGTCGGCCAGGTCCGCTCGCAGTCCCGCAACCCGCTGTTCCAGACGATGGTGACGTACCACTCGGTCGAGACCGGGGTGGCCGAGCTGTTCGGAGTCCCGGCGCGCGAACTGCCGGTGGAGATCGGCGGGTCCAAGTTCGACCTGGAGTTCGCCTTCGGCGGCTCGGAGGCCGACGGCGCCATCAGTGGCGGCCTGCGGTACGCGACGGATCTCTTCGAGCGGTCGGGAGCCGAGCGGCTGACGGCTCGTCTCCTGCGCCTGCTGGCAGCCGTGGTGGCCGATCCGGACGCCCCGGTGGCCTCGATCGACCTCATGGACGCGGCCGAGCGGCAGCGGGTGCTGCACGACTGGAACGACACCGCGCGTGTCCTGGACGGGCCGGCGAACCTGGCCGACCTCGTCGCCGTGGGAGCCACCCGCGCCGACGGCCCCGCCCTCGTCTTCGAGGGCCGGGACCTCTCCCGTAGCGACTTCGACGGGCGCGTCAACCGACTCGCACGGCTTCTGATCGGCCGCGGAGTCGGACCGGAGTCCGTCGTCGGCGTCGCCCTGCCCCGGTCGTTCGACCTGCTCGTCGCGATCCACGCCGTGGTCCGAGCGGGCGGTGCCTATCTGCCGCTCGACCTCACCCTGCCCGCCGACCGCCTCGCCCACATGACAGCGACGGCCCGGCCCCTCGCGATCCTCACGGATCTGCTCTCCGAGAGCGCCCTCCCGGAGGGCGTCGGGGCGGTCCGGATCGCGCTCGACTCCCCTGCTGTGATGGGCGAGTCGGCGGGTCTGTCCTCCGGCACCCTGACCGACGAGGAGCGGCTCGCGCCGCTGCTGCCGCACCACCCGGCGTACGTCATCTTCACCTCGGGCTCGACGGGCCGCCCGAAGGGCGTCATGGTCGAGCACCGGGC
>NZ_JBHTSA010000249.1:0-2415 GCF_042795405.1 Streptomyces sp. NPDC056480
GGCACATTATCACCGCAGCCGAAGTGCGGTGATAATGTGCCGGGCCGAGCAGAGTACCGGCCGCCCCATCGAGGCTGCCGCGGCGAGATCCACGACCTGCTCCTCTAGGCCGTGCACAACCGACCAGGTGCCGAATCCGGGCCCCGGCCGTAACGTGCAGTCCTTGCTCCACATCAGCTCAGCCCGAAGGAGTCGCCATGCCCTCGCTCGACCGTCAGGACAATGTCTTCGTTCTCGACCTCGGGAACGGAGAAAACCGCTTCCACCCCGATTGGATCACTGCCGTCGGTGATGCGCTGAATGAGGTGGAGAAGGCGGAAGGGCCCCGTGCCCTGGTCACCGCCGCCACAGGGAAGTTCTACTCCAACGGGCTCGACCTGGAGTGGCTGTTCGCCCACGCCGACGAGCACATGGACTATGTTGTCTCAGTCCATGAGCTGTTCGCACGGATGCTGTCACTGCCGGTCGTCACGGTGGCCGCGTTGCAGGGACACACCTTCGCTGCCGGCGCAATGTTCTCCCTCGCCCACGACCTCCGCGTGATGCGGGCCGACCGCGGCTACTGGTGCATGCCCGAAGCGGACATCAACATCCCGTTCACTCCCGGCATGGCTGCGCTCATCCAGTGCCGGTTGGCTCCTCAGACCGCCCACGAGGCCATGCTCACTGCACGCCGCTACGGCGGTGTCGACGCCGTGGCCGCCTGCATCGTCGACCGGGCCGTCAGCGAGGAAGCCGTACGCTCCACCGCGATCGAGCTCGCCCAGGCGCAAGTGATGAAGGCCGGTAACACCCTGGGCACCAACAAGACCCGCATGTACGCCCCGGCTCTGGCGACCCTGCGCGACACCACCAACCCGCTCGGCTGAACCAGCAGCTCACAGATCGTACCCACCCGCCGCCAGGCGTTCTGCCCGGGGGCGGGCGGCACCAGCCATCCACCGCTTAAGTGAGTGCTTGATTCTCGGTTGTCTGTTTTGTTTGAGCTCAAGTGTCGCGCCAGTTGGGGGTGTTCTGGTGAGTGAGGCGTCGGGTCATGAGGCTGATGGCGGCGATTTGGATCATGGCTGCTGATCGGTGCGGGTGGGTTTCGTAGTCGCGGGCCAGGCGGCGGTGGTGCATGAGCCAGCCGAGAGTTCTTTCGACGACCCAGCGACGAGGTTGGACGGTGAAGCCGCGGGTGTGGGGGGGCGCGTTGGACGATCTCGAGGTCGATGCCACGAGTGGCCGCGTGCTCGATTGCTTTGTTCTTGTAGCCGTTGTCGGCCCAGGCTTTGGTGATGGTGGGGTGGCGGGCGGCGAGGTCGTCGATGAGACGGGTGCCGGCGGCGGAGTCGTGGACGCTGGCGGCGGTGACGAAGACGGTCAGGAGAAGGCCGAGGGTGTCGGTGGCGATGTGCCGCTTGCGGCCGATGATCTTTTTCGCGGGGTCGATGCCCTGGTCGGCGAGGTGGACGCTGGCCGAGGTCTTGATGCTCTGGGAGTCGAGCAGGCAGGCGGTGGGTTCTGGTTCGCGGCCTTCGGCCTGGCGGAGCAGGCTGCGCAGGAGGCCGTTGAGTTGGTCGAAGATGCCGTCGTTCTGCCAATGGGCGAAGTAGCCGTAGACGCTCTGCCAGGGTGGGAAGTCGTGGGGAAGGTAGCGCCAGGGGATGCCGGTGCGGTCGACGTAGAGGATTGCGTTCATCAGGGCCCGCGGGTCGTGGTGGGGCCGGCGGATCCGGCGCGGGCCTGGCGCCAGGTTTCGAGGGTGGGGCGGATCAGTTCCCACCGCGCGTCGGACAGGTCGCTGGGGTAGGGCCGGTGCGGTCGCATAATGCGGGGATACCGGTGTCGGTGGCTGCCGGGGAGGGCGTGTACAGGACCATTGGGAGTACTGGCCTGCGCCCGGTATGCCATGAACTGGTGGTTGTGCAATCAAGACAGGATGTTGTGGGGCGGACCGACTTGTTTCCTCGGCCGGCGCTCTTCCAGAAAGGCATATATTCCGGCAGATAAGGTGTGGTCATCGCACGAGGCTAGCGATGCAGAATCACCTCAAAGCAGCATGAGTAAGAGCAAAACGCTCACTGAGCCGTTTTCATCCTGTCGCTGTGGGGTGAAATGGCAGGTCAGCAGGGGTGTGTAACGAGGCGGGGCTCCTGGTCGTTGCGGTGGTGTTCTCTACGCACCACGCATCGTCCGAGGAGCCCCGCCTGGTCCCGTACCGTGCCACGGTTGATGTCCCGCATGAGCTGGTGGAGCACGTTTCCCGGCTCATCTGCGCACGAAGGTGTGAACGTCGCTCGCGATGGCGGAAGCCCGGCTGCTTCCGCCAGGCCCAGCTCGTACTGGTGCACCCGCGCAAGAACGAGACGCTGCCCGCCCTGGCAGCCGTCTCCGGCGTCCCGACAGCCACAGCCCGGCGCTATGCCAGCG
>NZ_JBHTSA010000250.1:0-2379 GCF_042795405.1 Streptomyces sp. NPDC056480
ACCCCCGTTCAGATCAACGTCATCGGCACCGCGATGTTCGTCCTCGCGGTACTGGTGGTCGTGGCCGGGCAAATCATTACGAACCGGCGCAAGAACGCTGCAGCGCGATGAGATGAGCGGCTCGTCCGCAGCTGGCAGCGGAGGGCACGCCCCCAGCAAGAGCCCTCTGCTCAGCAGCCTACGGTGGAAGTGGGCGGCTGAGCATGTGAGTTGAGTCGGATCTCCAGTGGCCCGCGAAGCCTCCGAGTAACCGGCGCCTGAGAGCAGATGCACACCACACGCAGCCCCGGCCTCTGGCCGGGGCTGCGTGCATCTGACGTCTTTCTTCTGCAGTTGCGGATCAGTTGGTGAGGGGCGGGGGAGGAGGAAGGCCCCCGCCCCTGTAGGTGGCCCGATGACCGCGTCCCCGATGCGGTGGGGCCGCCCCGGCCTCGACGGGGGGAGATCAAGGCCGGAGTCTGATAGCTCGGCGTGAGTGTCCAGCTCTTGCCGAAACGAAGCGGGAGGTCAGTATGGGGCGGCGCAACACTGCCGAAGCCTGGCCCACCGTTGGCCAGTCCAGCCGAGAAAGGCGGGAGCGACGGCCAGCACGGTTGTCATGTCAGTGAGAATGGCTTTCGCACTGGAGGATGACTGGAACTGCGGAGCCTGAGCAGCTCCCCTTCGTTCACTCAGGTTCCTTCGAACGGCGCTGTCTTCTCTTGAGCAATACCTACTCAATCAGTGTATTGAGCGTGTATCGACGCGCGGTGCCCGCTGAAGGATCTTCATTTCAGGCGTCTGAGTTCGGCCAGGCTGAGGGGGCGAGGCCTGAGGATCCGCTTCGCTTTCCCCGTGCCGAGTCGCGGTTGAGGGCCCGAAGGGCTGTGGGGGCAGGCGCGGGCTGCTTGGCGGCGTCAGCCGACGCGTGGCGACGGGACCTGATGGGCTGCCAGACCTCACTCACGCTTGGCGATCTGGAGGCATTCCTCGACAGCTCAGCGGATGCCGATGACTTGAATCAAGCGGGCCGAAGGTGCCGCCGGCAGGGCGGTAGGCGATGAAGCGGGATAGCAAGAAGACCCGCGGCGGTGATCACCGCCGTCATCCCGGAGAAGTCCGGCCAGGCCGCCAACCGGCGGAATAAGGGCTCGACCCGGTGGTCGCCCTGTCACCTTCGACCCGTACCGGTACCGGCAGCGCAACACCGTGGAGCGCTGCTTTCAGAAGCTCAAAGCTTGGCGCGGAATCGCCACCCGCTACGACAAGTCCCCCGAGAGCTATGCGGCAGGACTTCACCTCCGAGGATCGATCATGTGGCTGAAGCACATAACTGAGCCTCTTTCATCCTGAATAGTTGCAGGTCAGGAGGGACCCATCCCCGAACCCCACCACAGAACCTAACAAAGCCCTACTAGCGGGACTCTAAGAAAAGCGTGTAACTCCGATCATGGAAGAGTGCACCTGTGATCAGCGAGAACATAGCCAAGCCGTCTGTGGCAGGAGCCGTGTCAGCGTCCGTTGATGACCAGTTCCTGAACGAGCTCGTGGCCCGGGCTCAGGCTGATGGCCTGCAGCTGACCGGTGAGGGCGGTCTGCTCCAGCAGCTGGCGAAGCGGCTGCTGGAGTCCGCCCCTGAGGGCGAGATGACCGATCATCTCGGCTATGACCGGCATGATCCCGCCGGGAAGAACGGCGGAAACTCCCGTAATGGGAAGCGGTCCAAGACCGTCGTCACCGGCGTCGGGCCGGTCGGGATCGAGGTGCCGCGGGACCGGGAGGGCGCCTTCGGGCCGCAGATCGTAAGGAAGCGCCAGCGCCGGCTGGCCGGCGTCGACGAGATGGTCCTGTCCCTGTCCGCGAAAGGCCTGGCCTACGGCGGGATCTCAGCCCGTCTGGCCGAGGTCTGTGGCGCCGGGGTCTCCAGGCAGACGATCTCGACGATCACCGATTCGGTGATGGAGGGCATGGCCGAATGGCAGGCCCGCCCCCTCGACCGTGTCTGCCCGGTCGTGTTCACCGGCTGCATCAACGCGAAGATCCGCGAAGGCCAGGTCGCCAACGCCCCATCTGTATGGCGTTGGCGGTCACCGCCGAAGGCCACCGCGACATCCTCGGACTGTGGGCCGGCAGCGAGGGCGGTGAAGGCGCCAAGCACTGGCTGCGGGTCCTGACCGAGCTGAAGAACCGCGGGCCTCGAGGACGTCCTGATGCTCGTCTGCGACGGCTTGAAGGGCCTGCCCGACGCGGTCGGCGAGGTCTGGCCCAAGACCGTCGTGCAGACCTGCGCCGTCCATCTCCTGCAGGCCCCGTTCCGCTATGCCGGCCGTCAGGACTGGGACAGGATCGCCAAAGCGCTGAAGCCGGTCTGTACGGCTCCGACCGAGGACGCGGCCACCA
>NZ_JBHTSA010000251.1:0-2374 GCF_042795405.1 Streptomyces sp. NPDC056480
GAGCCGGGCGGGCGGAGACGGCGGGCCCACGCGGCGAGCCGGGCGGGCGGAGACGGCGGGCCCACGCGGCGAGCCGGGCGGGCGGAGACGGCGGGTCCACGCGGCGAGCCGGGCGGGCGGAGACGGCGGGTCGGGCGGCCGGGGACAGCGGGCCGGGCGGCCGGGGACGGCGGGCACGTCGCCGGCGCCCTGGGCACCGCAGAGGACGCATCCGGGAGGTGCCGGGACAGGCCGGGGAGATCCCTGGGCGTGCCGATGATGGGCCCGGAAGGTGCGGGGTCCGTCCCAGGAAGATCCCTGGGGGTGCCCGGGTGTCCGGGAGGCCGGGAGGCCGGGAGGCCGGGGCGTCCCCCGGTACGCCCTGACAGACGCGCCAGGAACGTGCCCGGGGCGTGGCGGTGATGCGCGCCGGGACCAGCCGCAGACCAGCCGTGGACCCGCCCCGGACCGGCCGTAGACCGGCCGTAGACCTGCCGTCGGCCTGCGACGGGACCCGCGCGGGACCCGTCGCAGACCGACCTGCCGGAGGCGCGCCGGAGTCGTCGGGAGCCGACTGGCGACGAGCCCGGTGGGGTCAGGAGCGGACGAGGAGTGAGCCCGGTGGGGTCCGCAGCGGTTCGTCGAGCGCGGCGAGGAGCTTCTCCAGACCGCTGACGTGGCCGAGCGCGGCCTGACCCGCGGCCGGGGCGCCCGCGCCGTCCGCCGCCACCCGCTCCCCGGCCTCGCGGCCGCCCCGGGGTGACGTCAGCCGCTCCACCGCGGCCTCGACGCGCCAGCAGGCCGCGGCGAGGCGGGCGTCGTGGCTCGCGGCCGGGTCGGCCGCGACGGCGGCGAGCCCCCGCACCTCGTCGGCGCATTCGTCGAGCAGCGCCAGGACCCGCCGCGCGCGGGCCTTCCGGCCGCGGAACGGGCTCAGCGGGTGGACCAGCGGGGCGAGGGAGAGCCGTACGCGTCCGAGCAGCAGCTCCAGCTCGGCGGCGTGCGGGGTCGGGTCGGCGTCCTCGTCACCGGACAGGCGCCGCAGGGAGGCCGAGGTCGCCGACCGCACGCCCTGGAGCGCGCGCTGGATCCATGCGTCGTTGATCGCGTGCGTGGTGACCGGGAGGATGAGCAGCACGGCGAGCGCCGCGCTCACCGCGCCCACGGCGGTCTCCTCGAGACGGAGCACCAGGAGCGCCGGGTCGAGCACGCCGAGGAGCCCGTAGAGCAGACCCGCCATCACAGTCACGGCCAGCATCATCCAGCTGTACGAGACGGGCGCGGTGTAGAAGATCCCGAAGACGCAGACGGCCACCAGGGCGGCGGTGGGCACCACGGCCCCGTCGAGCGGGATGGCGACGACCATGCCGACGGCGATCCCGATCACCGTGCCGAGGACCCGGCGGAAGCCGCGTACCAGCGTCTCGCCCCGCGACACTGTGTTGACGAAGATCCACCACGTCGTGCCGACGGCCCAGTACCAGCGGTCCTCGGAGAGCACCTGTCCGATCGCGAGCGCCACGGCGCACGCGGCCGCGGCCTGGACCGCCTGGCGGGTGGTCACGCGGGAGAGCCCGGAGCCGGGCAGCGGAGCCGGCGCGGCGGGCGGGGGCGTACGGCGTTCCAGCGGCCACAGGAGGAAGCGCACCGCGCCGGCGGCGGCCAGGGCGATGCCGACGGCCGCGTACAGCTCGGGGAGCTGTCCGGGGACGGCGTGCAGGAACTGGGTGGTGAAGAAGTTCATGAACGCGAAGATCCCCAGCGCATGGCCGCGCGGGCCCCAGCGCCGGGCGTACACCCCGCAGAAGACCACGGCGAGGAAGGCGACGTCCCGCAGCGGCGTGATGTCGTGGAGCGCGGTGGCGAGGGCGAGGACGGGGAAGCCGGCGGCCGGGAGGAGCAGGGTGGTGACGGCCTGCGCGCGGACGGTGGAGTCCATCACGGTGAACAGCGCGAGCAGCGCGGCCAGACCGCCGGTGATCGACGCGGTCAGCGAGAGGCCGGCGAGCTCCGCGAGCGCGACGGCGAGCGCGATGCCCATGACGGCGCGCAGCGAGTTCTTCAACCTGGCGTGCCCCGGATCCGGTGCCACGAACATCCTCTTCACGGCTGTGAACCGCCCCCTCGTCTTGCCTTCCGCCCTGCCTCGCGGCGTCCCGGGGTGGTGGGAGCTCACGGACATGACGAAGGCGCCGCGGTCCGGACCGGCCTCGTCGCCGCTCCGGCGCTGCGCGGCGCCGAAAGTACCTGGATACGCCAAGGAAACCATCCGGCGTGCCTCTGGCTCAACTCATGACCCATCGGCTGGGCCATTGGCCCAGCGAGTGGCGGTCCGCCTTGGCCGCCCGGCGGCCAACGGACCACCCCGGCTCGGGCACGGGTCGCCGTCCCGGCC
>NZ_JBHTSA010000252.1:0-2369 GCF_042795405.1 Streptomyces sp. NPDC056480
AACCCGGGCGCTGGACTATGGGACCCCGGACACCCAAGACGGGCGGCCCCCTCACGGGTGCCGCCCTTCTTCACATGTCAACCGAGTCAGCTCTTGTCGCCGACACTGTCGTCGCTGTCGTCCTCGTCGAAGTCGTCGTCCTCGTCGTCGTCATCCTCGACATCGACATCGACGACGTCGCCACGGTCCGAGTCCACGTCGGCCTCGTCGACCTCGTCTTCGTCGAACGCGTCGACGAACTCGACACCGTCCATCTCGGCCAGCCGGTCCGAGGCGTCCGTGGCCCCGTCCTTGTCGGCCTCGAGCGCCTTGGCGAACCACTCCCGCGCCTCGCGCTCACGGCCGGCGGCCAGCAGCGCGTCGGCGTAGGCGTAGCGCAGACGCGCGGTCCACGGGTGAACGGCGCTGGAGGCGAGCTCGGGGCTCTGCAGCGTCACGATGGCCGCGTCGAGCTGACCCAGGTCCCGGCGGGCGCCGGCGGCCACGAGCCGCATCTCGACCTGACCGGCCTTGTCCAGCTTCTGCACCTCGGGCTCACCGGCCATCGCCAGCGCGCGCTCGGGGCGGTTGAGTCCGCGCTCGCAGTCCGCCATGACGGGCCACAGCTCGACGCCACCGCTCATCCGGCGGGCGGCACGGAACTCGGCCAGCGCCTCGGAGTACTTCTGCGTCGCGTACGCGGCGAAGCCGGCGGCCTCGCGCACGGCGGCGACACGGGAGGCGAGCCGCAGGGCGACCCTGGAGTACCCGTACGCCTTCTCCGGGTCCTCGTCGATCAGCTGGGCGACCATGACGAGGTTGCGCGAGACGTCCTCGGCGAGCCCCTTGGGCAGGCTCATGAGCTCCTGGCGCACATCCGGGTCGATCTCCTCGCCGGTGACCTCCGGCGGGATCGGCAGACGCTTGATGGGCGCGCGGTCGCCACGGTCGCGGTCCCGGTCGTCACGACGCCCGAAGCCACCCCGGTCGTCCCGCCCACGGAACCCACCGCGGCTGTCGCCGCCGCGGTCGTCGCGACGGAAGCCACCGCCGCGGTTGTCGCCGCCGCGGTCGTCACGGCGGAAGCCGCCGCGGGAGTCCCCACCGCGGTTGTCGTCACGACGGAAGGAGGACGGACGCTCGTCACGCCGGTCGTCGCGGCGGAAGCCGCCACCGCGGTTGTCGCCGCCACGGTCGTCACGCGAGGGGTACGAAGGCCGGTCGTCCCGACGGAACGACGAAGGACGCTCATCACGCCGATCGTCCCGACGGAAACCGCCGCCACCGCCACGGTTGTCGCCACCACGGTCGTCGCGACGGAAACCGCCACCGCGGTTGTCGCCGCCACGGTCGTCACGCGAGGGGTACGAAGGCCGATCGTCGCGGCGGAAGCCGCCACCACGGTTGTCGCCGCCGCGGTCGTCACGGCGGAAGCCGCCGCGGGAGTCCCCACCGCGGTTGTCGTCACGACGGAAGGAGGACGGACGCTCGTCACGCCGGTCGTCGCGGCGGAAGCCGCCACCACGGTTGTCGCCGCCACGGTCGTCACGCGAGGGGTACGAAGGCCGGTCGTCCCGACGGAACGACGAAGGACGCTCATCACGCCGATCGTCCCGACGGAAGCCACCGCCACCGCCACGGTTGTCCCCACCGCGGTCGTCACGACGGAAGCCGCCGCCACGGTTGTCGCCACCACGGTCGTCACGACGGAAGCCACCGCCACCACCACGGTTGTCCCCACCACGATCGTCACGACGGAAACCGCCGCCACCGCCACGGTTGTCATCACGACGGTCGTCACGCGGGAAGGAAGGCCGGTCGTCGCGACGGAAGCCGCCACCACGGTTGTCCCCGCCACGGTCGTCACGACGGAAACCGCCGCCACCGCCGCGGTTGTCGCCACCACGGTCATCGCGACGGAAACCGCCGCCACCGCCGCGGTTGTCGCCACCACGGTCATCGCGACGGAAACCGCCGCCACCGCCGCGGTTGTCGCCACCACGGTCATCGCGACGGAAGCCACCGCCACGGTTGTCGCCACCACGGTCATCACGCGAGGGGTACGAAGGCCGGTCGTCACGACGGAAGCCACCGCCACTGCCGCGGTTGTCCCCGCCACGGTTGTCGTCGCGACGGAAGCCACCCCCACGGTTGTCGCCACCGCGGTTGTCGTCACGGCGCGGGCCACGGAAGCCGCCCCGGTCACCGCCGGCGCCGGCACCGTCCCTGCGACGCGGCTCGCGCTCCGGACGGTCGTCGGGAGAGTTGGTGGACATCGACGTGACTCCTGTCTTCGGGTACTGCAGTCATTCTCGCGCAGCCGGCACTCGGCCGCGCATCGGAAAAAGTCAAGCAAAAAACAAAAGGACCCCTGGTCCCAGCGTGAACGC
>NZ_JBHTSA010000253.1:0-2330 GCF_042795405.1 Streptomyces sp. NPDC056480
GCAGAGCACGCTGCTCCACCCGCCGCGTCAGCCGCATCGTCCAAGCCATCCACACCCTGCTGACCTGCAACTATTCAGGATGAAAGAGGTTCAGTGATGCCGTTGCGATCTCCGCCGGTCAGCGACACGGCAAGCGGAATGCCCTGTCAATCGACGGGAACACGGTGCTCGCTGCCCGGACGTGACGTCATGCCGGACCCGAACTGGAGCTTCCGGGGCAAGTACTCCCTACTGGAACCCCGTACGGAGCATGAACAGGATTCCGCACGGAGCCTGCCGACCAGGAACCTGT
Organism: Streptomyces sp. NPDC056480; assembly: GCF_042795405.1. NCBI lineage: Bacteria > Bacillati > Actinomycetota > Actinomycetes > Kitasatosporales > Streptomycetaceae > Streptomyces > Streptomyces sp. NPDC056480. Next base: position 293 of record NZ_JBHTSA010000253.1, read on the forward strand.
GGCTGCGCCCGGCTTCGGTGGCCGGACCGGCAACAACGGCTCGGTCAGTCCCCACAGTTCGTCCGAGGCGGCCCACCGCCGAGAGCTCCCCTTCCCCACGAACGAACCAACGAGCATCCAGGCTGATAGTCACACCATCGACTGCTTCTGTTAGCTAGGGAATTGCCGTCAAGCGTCATGCTTACATCCGTAGCGATGTGAGAGTGCCGGCTGCTGCTTGGTAGAAGTGGGCCTCTTGTCACACCGCATGGCGGTGTAGTGCCACTGCTACAAACGTTGAAGCACCGCTCCACAGCATTGCGGAGCATGCTGCCGCGCGGTCGAAAGCCGACGGGCGGCCGGCCTTGCCGAACCTGGCTTCAACAGGGTCGGCCTGCTCGGGAACGGTACGACTAGGGCAGCGCCCCCTTCCCGCCTGCGCGGTTCCGTCTCCCGCCAGGTTCTCCGCGGTACGCAGACAACAGGATAGGCCCCCTGTCGCAGAGCGTGAGGAGTTCACAGCACCCGGCAGTCGGCTCAGGGATTCGATGAGTTGAGTATCTGCTACTCATCACGCACCGGAGCGTTGAGGCAATCGTGGGATTTGATCATTATGCCCGTCGCGCAAGCGAGTACATGCGAGATTCATCATCAGTGCCGCTGTGAGCGCATCAAACGCATGCTGAGGTGCCGGTGCGGTCACCCGGGAAGCTGGAGGATCGACATGGCTGCAAAGCGGGAAGGTTCCGCGTCTCCACTCGAGACCCGAGAGGAGCGCAGAAACAGAGGCTGCACATCCCCTGCCAACCAGCGAGGCTCGCATAGCGCAAAGATTTCCCGGCATGAGCCCGAATGGGGACAGCCTGCATTCCACGAGCTGGGACAGCAAATCTTCGAGTCGTTTGCCCGCAGTGATCAGCGCAGGCATGGAATGGACTACTTGGAAGGCCTGCTCAGAGCGCATGGCCGTAGGTCGATCCGCAACATCGCCGCGATGTTCGACGACTCGGCAGCGCCGCAGCGGCTCCACCACTTCATCTCGAACTCCACGTGGGAGTGGTCACCCGTCCGCAGGGCTCTGGGCCGGTATGTGGTGGAGAGGATGAGACCGACGGTTTGGGTTGTCCGGCCTAAGGTGATTCCGAAGTGGGGCGAAAACGCAATCGGTGCTGACCGCCAGTACGCTCCGCAGTACGGCCAGGTAATCAACGCCCAACAGACAGTTGGTATATGGGCCGCGACGGAAAGTACGAGCAGCCCGGTGAACTGGCGCCTGCAGTTGTCCGAGGCCTGGCTGGAGCAGCCTACACGCCGTAGCCAGGCAGCAATCCCCCGCGATGTCACCATCTGTGATCTGACAGCGTCCGTGATTGATGCCGCTTCGGAAACCGGGAGCCACTGGGGCCTCCCGGTCATGCCTGTGGTCATGGACGCGCGCCAGGTTGACGTCTCCTTGCTGGTGAGAGGTCTTCGCAAGGCAGGTCTGCCCTTTATGGTCAGGGTAAGCAAGAACCTTCTGCTTGCAGAGACAGCCCAAGCGCCAAGAAGAGCCCGTGCCGACAACGTGCAGGCAGCAGACCAGCTCATGCTCGGAGCATGGGGCCGAGTACGCCCGGTGGTATGGAAGTCAGCATCCGCCCCTCGCACCGAACTGACCGCCACGGCGGAGGTAGCAGTTTGCCGGGCAGCGGAGCAGTTGGTCCTGCTGGGAATCGGGCGGCCCCGGGAACGGTGGCCCGGTGAGCTGTGGTTGACGGACATGACGAGCGTCCACGTGGCCGACCTGGTCCGGATAAGCAGACTCCCCAATCGTATTGATCAGGACTGCAGCGAAGGGGCGGACCGGCTTGGCATCCTCGACTTCGGCGGCCGGACGTACAAGGGCTGGCACCGGCATGTCACGCTGGTCTCAGCCGCGCACACCGTGTCGGTGATGCGCAGTTGTCGGGAGCGATGACGGAATTCGGTTCGCCGCTGGCGACGCCGTCCTTCTCCATCTGCTCGGCGATCTTGAGGGCCTCTTCGATGAGGGTCTCGACGATCTTCGACTCGGGGACGG
>NZ_JBHTSA010000254.1:0-2121 GCF_042795405.1 Streptomyces sp. NPDC056480
TTGTCCTGGGCCACCAGATCAGCCCGCCCGTCACCCGTCAGATCACTGCCACCCGTGAACTGCGCGTACGTGTTCCACCCGCCGCCCACCCGCACGGGCGACCGGCTGACCGACGAATCGCCGACGTGCAGCCACAGCACGCCGGCCTTGTCCCGGGTGACGACGTCGAAGGCCGTGGAGCCCGCGATGTCGCCGACGGCCTCGAGACGGTCGTAGGCGTTCCAGTCCCCGCGGTACACCGCGCCGCTACGGGTCTCGGTGGCGACGAGCCGTCCCGCGGCGTCGTCCCAGCGCGTGTCGATCGCGTCGAGGCGTCCGTCGGTCCGCCGGGCGAACAGGTCGGGCGAGCCGTTGTCCCGGTAGTCGTGCGCCTTGGGCGTGCGCTTCACCTCGAACGTGCCGGTGGCCGTGGCGGACGGCATCCCGTTCCAGGGCCTGGCGGTCACCGTCCACTCGTACGAGCCGTTGGGAGCGGCATCCCTCATCGTGCCCCAGCCCGTCTCCCCGGCCCAGTCGATGGCGAAGGAGCCGTCGGGGAGGACTCCGGTGCCGGTGGTGCGGGGGCGGACGGTCGTGCGGAAGGACGACCACGACTCCTTGTGCCTGAGCTCGATCGAGAGGTCAGCCTTGGTGGTGGAGAACTTCCAGCTCATCCGGGTCTTGGCGACGCCGTCGAGGTTGAGGACGGCCGGGACGGCGTGGCCGGTGTAGCTGATCGGGGTGGTGGGCGCGGGCGGCTCGCCGGTGGCGGCGATCAGCTCGGCGGACGGCTTCCCGTCCTCGACCGCGAGCCGGTACACGCCCGTACCGCGGTCGGCGGTGGTCCCGATGGCGAGCAGGGTGCCGTCGGCGGCCTTCATGACGCTCTCGGCATGGTCGAGCAGCCTCACGGAGGGCTCGCCCGTCAGGGAACGGGCCACGACCCCCTCCGCGTGGCGCTCGCCCTCGCCCCCGAACGCGAACCATCCGTCGCCCAGGGCCCCCTGGTAGGAGGTGGGACCGTCACCGGTCAGCGGTACGCGGGTGACCTCCGCCGAACCGCGCTTCGCCGACGCGAGGACGGTCTTCCCGTCCACGGACTCCGCCCAGTCGACGCGGTCCCCCGTGATCGAGGCACCGCCGGCGAACGTCGCCCCCTCGCCCGGCGTGTACGTGTCGGTGACACGGGCACCGGCGATGTCGACGACCACCAGCTTGGGGGGCTTCACGGGTTCGAAGGACTGGTAGAACCCGAGGGCGGTGCCCGGCACGCTGTCCGCGATGCTGAACTCGCTCTCGCTGGGCTCCGTCATGCCGGCCACCGGGCCGGCGGTCCGGACACTGCCCTTCTGGGTGCTGAGGACCGGATGCAGACGCCGCCCGTCGTCGAAGAGGGCGGATCCCGCCGCGCCCGTGACGAGGCCGCTGAATCCGTCGAAGGTGACGGGGGCGGCGCCGGTGGCCATGTCGTACACCATGGCCTTCTCGGTGCCGTACCTCTGCAGCTTCTCCCAGGAGAGCACCACGAAGTCCGAGGCGGAACCGTGGACCGCGGCGCCGGCGCCGACGACCTGGGAGACCCCGTCCGCGTACCGGGTCCAGCGCACGACCCTGTCGGCGTCCCGGGTGAGGAAGCCGGTGGTCCCCGCGCCGACCAGCGACCCGCCCGAGGCGAGGAACGGAACCTTGATCGGGGCGGCGGCCACCGCGGCCGGAGCCGTCGCCACCGGCGCCGCGGCGGAGGCGGTCGGGGTGAGGAACGGACCGGACGCGATCACCGCCAGGACGACACCTGTGGACATCAGGACACGACGACGGGAGAGAGCGGTGAGCAAGGTGTGTTCCTCTCGGATGGTGCAGAGATGAGGTGTGTGAGGGGGGACCGGACGGCGGGGTCGGGTCAGGAGACCTGGCTGTACGGGTTCCCCGCCCAGCTCTCCGACGTCGCGGCCCCGGTCGAGGAGCGGGGCTTGAACGGGGCCTTGTAGTCGCCCGTGCCGGGATAGAAGAAGGCCGCGCCCTGCGGCGTCCGCACGTACAGGTCGGAACGGCCGTCCTTGTTGCCGTCACCGATCCCCACGATGTCGCCGTACACGTTCCAGCCACCGCCGATCCGCGTACGCGGCGCGAACGTCCCGTCCC
>NZ_JBHTSA010000255.1:0-1957 GCF_042795405.1 Streptomyces sp. NPDC056480
GTGGCACAGAGTGCCACCACCCGCCCCTCTCACGTCATCAGGCGCGGACGGGTCAGCGGGCGCCGATCTCGTCCGTCAGCTGCGGCAGCACCTCGAAGAGGTCGCCGACCACGCCGTAGTCCACCAGGTCGAAGATCGGGGCCTCGGGGTCCTTGTTGACCGCGACGATCGTCTTCGAGGTCTGCATGCCCGCGCGGTGCTGGATCGCGCCGGAGATGCCCGCCGCGACGTACAGCTGCGGCGAGACCTGCTTGCCGGTCTGGCCGACCTGATTGGAGTGCGGGTACCAGCCGGCGTCCACCGCGGCACGCGAGGCGCCGACGGCCGCGCCGAGCGAGTCGGCCAGCTTCTCGACGACCGCGAAGCCCTCGGCCGCGCCGACACCGCGGCCGCCGGAGACCACGATCGCGGACTCGGTCAGCTCCGGGCGGCCGGTGGAGACGCGCGGGGTGCGCGCGACGACCCTGGCCGCGTTGCCGGTGAAGGAGACGGTGACGTTCTCGACCGTGCCGGCGGCCGCAGAGGCCTCCGGAGCGGCGGAGTTCGGCTTGACGGTGATGACCGGCACGCCGTGCGTGACCGTCGAGCGCACCTGGTACGAGGCGGCGAAGACGGACTGCGTGGCGACCGGGCCGTTCTCGCCGGCCTCCAGCTCCACGGCGTCGGTGATCAGACCGGAGCCGAGGCGGAGGGCGACACGGGCCGCGATCTCCTTGCCCTCGCCGGAGGAGGTCACCAGGACGGCGGCCGCCCCCTTCTCCTGCGCGAGCTGGGTGAGCGCGTCGACCTTCGGCACGACCAGCTGCTCGGTGAACTCGGCGCCGTCCGCGACGTACACGGTCGCCGCGCCGTACTCGCCGGCGGTGGCGGCGATCGAGGTCGCGGCCTCGCCGGCGCCGAGCACGACCGCCGAGGGCTCGCCGATGCGGCGGGCCAGGGTCAGCAGTTCGAGGGCCGGCTTGCGGACCGCACCGTCGGCGTGGTCCACGAGAACCAGGATCTCAGCCATGATTCGTTGCTCCTGTGGGGTGTCAGGCTGACGGTGGGTCAGATGAACTTCTGGGTCGCGAGGAAGGCGGCGAGCTGCTTGCCGCCGTCGCCCTCGTCCGTGACGATCGTGCCCTTGGTACGGGCCGGGCGCGCGGCCACGGCGTCGACCAGGGTCCACGCCCCCGCGAGGCCCACCTCGTCGGCGTCGATGTCCAGGTCGTCCAGGTCCAGCTCCTGAACCGGCTTCTTCTTGGCCGCCATGATCCCCTTGAAGGAGGGGTAACGGGCCTCGCCGGACTGGTCGGTGACCGAGACGACCGCCGGCAGCGGGGCCTCCAGGAGCTCGGTGGCGGCGTCGCCGTCACGGCGGCCCTTCACGAGACCGTCCTCGACGGAGAGCTCCGACAGCAGGGTGACCTGCGGCAGGCTCAGCCGCTCGGCGAGCAGCGCGGGCAGCACGCCCATGGTGCCGTCGGTCGAGGCCATGCCGCAGACGACCAGGTCGAAGCCGGTCTTCTCCAGGGCCTTGGCGAGGATCGCCGAGGTGGCGATGACGTCGGAGCCGTGGATGTCCTCGTCGTTGACGTGGACGGCCTTGTCGGCGCCCATCGACAGCGCCTTGCGCAGCGCGTCCTTGGCGTCGTCCGGGCCGACCGTGACGACGGTGACCTCGGCGTCGTCGGACTCCTCGGAGATCCGCAGCGCCTGCTCGACGGCGTACTCGTCGAGCTCCGACAGCAGGCCGTCGACCTCGTCGCGGTCGACCGTCAGGTCGTCGGCGAAACCACGGTCGCCCGTCGCGTCGGGTACGTACTTCACACAGACAGCGATCCTCAGGGTCACGGCCTGGCTCCTTTCAAGTGACAGACGATTACGGGAGGTTGCGGGCCATGACGATGCGCTGGACCTGGTTGGTGCCTTCGTAGATCTGGGTGATCTTGGCGTCGCGCATCATGCGCTCGACGGG
>NZ_JBHTSA010000256.1:0-1866 GCF_042795405.1 Streptomyces sp. NPDC056480
GGCGGAGACCCAGCCCGCCCGGCGCCCGAGGGCACGGCCGCAGGCCGTACGGGGGCTGGGGGCTCGCCCCCCGTTCGGGAAGGGGCGGGGTGGGGAATGGCTCCGCGCAGCGGCTCACGCCCCCGCACCCACCTCCCGACCGCCCCACCCCGAAAGGCACACCGTGACGCAGGACGACCTCCTCGCCCGGGCCCAGGCCTGGCTCGCCGAGGACCCCGACGAGGAGACCCGCGAGGAGCTCGCGGAGCTCATCGACGCGGGCGCGACCGACGAGCTCGCCGCCCGTTTCAGCGGCACCCTCCAGTTCGGCACCGCCGGCCTCCGCGGTGAGATCGGCGCCGGGCCCATGCGGATGAACCGCTCGGTCGTCATCCGCGCCGCCGCCGGCCTCGCCGCGTACCTCAGGGCCAAGGGCCAGGAGGGCGGCCTCGTCGTCATCGGCTACGACGCCCGCTACAAGTCGGCCGACTTCGCGCGCGACACCGCCGCCGTGATGACCGGCGCCGGGCTGCGCGCCGCGCTCCTCCCCCGCCCGCTGCCGACGCCCGTCCTCGCGTACGCCATAAGGCATCTGGGCGCCGTCGCCGGCGTCGAGGTGACCGCGAGCCACAACCCGCCGCGCGACAACGGCTACAAGGTCTACCTGGGCGACGGCTCGCAGATCGTGCCGCCCGCCGACGCGGAGATCGCCGCCGAGATCGACGCGATCCGCTCGCTGCACGACGTGCCCCGCCCGGAGGCCGGCTGGGAGACCCTCGGCGACGAGGTCCTGAACGCCTACCTGGAGCGTACGGACGCCGTCCTGACCTCCGGGTCCCCCCGCACCGCGCGGACCGTCTACACGGCCATGCACGGCGTCGGCAAGGACGTCCTGACGGCCGCCTTCGCCCGGGCCGGCTTCCCGCCGCCCGCGCTCGTCGCCGCACAGGCCGAACCCGACCCGGCGTTCCCGACGGTCGCCTTCCCGAACCCGGAGGAGCCGGGTGCCATGGACCTCGCCTTCGAGGCGGCCCGGGCCGTGGACCCCGACCTGATCATCGCCAACGACCCGGACGCCGACCGGTGCGCCGTGGCCGTGCCCGACGCGACCGTCGTGGGCGGCTGGCGGATGCTCCGCGGCGACGAGGTGGGCGCGCTGCTCGCCGCGCACCTGGTGCACAAGGGCGCGACGGGCGTGTTCGCCGAGTCGATCGTGTCGTCCTCGCTGCTCGGCCGGATCGCGGAGGCCGCGGGCGTCGGCTATGAGGAGACGCTGACGGGCTTCAAGTGGATCGCCCGCGTCGAGGGCCTGCGGTACGGCTACGAGGAGGCGCTCGGCTACTGCGTCGACCCGGAGGGCGTCCGCGACAAGGACGGCATCACGGCGGCGCTGCTCGTGACCGAGCTGGCGTCGGTGCTCAAGGAGCAGGGCCGGACGCTGACCGATCTGCTCGACGACCTGGCGATCGCCCACGGGCTGCACGCCACGGACCAGCTGTCGGTGCGGGTCGAGGACCTGAGCGTCATCGCGAACGCCATGTCGGCGCTGCGCGAGCGGCCGCCGGTCTCGCTCGCCGGTCTGACGGTCGTGTCGGCGGAGGACCTGACGAAGGGCACGGAGTCGCTGCCCCCGACGGACGGGCTGCGCTACCACCTGGAGGGCGACTACAAGGCCCGGGTGATCGTCCGCCCGAGCGGCACGGAGCCCAAGCTCAAGTGCTACCTGGAGGTCGTGGTGCCGGTCGCCGCCGCCGTCGACCTCGCCCCGGCGCGGGCGACGGCCCACGAGGTGCTGGTGGCGATCAAGCGGGATCTGTCGGCCGCCGCCGGACTCTGATCCGCCGCGGGGGACCGCCGCGAAGGACAACGAAGGACACGGCCGAAGGG
>NZ_JBHTSA010000257.1:0-1674 GCF_042795405.1 Streptomyces sp. NPDC056480
GACCTGTCCCGGCGGGCCGCCCTTCTCCGTGGCCTGTCCGGGGAGCCGTCCTCCGCCGTGCTCTGTCCCGGGGAGTCGCCCTCCGCCGTGCCCCGGACCACTCCGTGATCGATCCGCCGATCGAGTGGACTCTGGTCTAATGGGTTGCTCTTTTGTCGACCACTGGTAGTGGGGGCGTGGTGTTGGACGTACAGAACAGGTCCGCCGAGGAGGCCGACACCGGCACTCCGGGCGTCACCGGCACCGAGTCGCCGGACGGACTCGCGCCGGCCCCGCTCCGCCCGTACCTGATCCTCGCGGGCGTCCTGTGCGGCCTGTACTTCCTCTACTCCTGGGTGCAGTACGCGCACTTCCGCACCCCCTCCTGGGACCTCGGGATCTTCGGGCAGTCCGTCCGGGCGTACGCCGAGTTCCGGGCCCCCGTCGTCGACATCAAGGGCCCCGGCTTCCACATACTCGGGGACCACTTCAGCCCCGTCACGGCGCTCCTCGCGCCCCTGTACTGGGTCTGGTCCTCGCCGGTCTCGCTGCTCTTCGCCCAGGCCGCGCTCTTCGCCCTCGGCTCCGTCGTCGTCGGCCGCACCACCCAGCAGATCCTCGGCAGCCGGGCCGCCGGCATCGGCCTCGCCCTCGCGTACGGGCTCTCCTGGGGGCTCCAGGAAGCCGTCAAGTCCGACTTCCACGAGATCGCCTTCGCCGTCCCCATGCTCGCCCTGACCTGCCGGGCCCTGCTCCTCGGACGCTGGACCGCGGCGGCCGCCTGGGCCGCCCCGCTCGTCCTCGTCAAGGAGGACATGGGCCTCACCGTCTCGATGGTCGGCGTCGTCCTCTTCCTGAAGGGGCAGAAGCGACTCGGCGCGGCCCTGGCCGGCTTCGGCGCGGCGGCGTTCGCGCTGACCGTCCTCGTCCTGATCCCGGCGGCGAGCCGGGTCGGCGAGTACGACTACTGGTCGAAGATCGAGAAGACCGGGCAGGGCACAGAGACCTCGTTCGGGCAGGTCATCGGCGACGCGCTCACCTCGGGCGAGCGCTGGGAGATGGTGGTCTTCCTGCTCGCGATCACCGGCTTCCTCGCCCTGCGCTCCCCGCTGGTCCTGCTCGTGCTGCCCACGCTCGGCTGGCGCTTCCTCTCCCAGGACCCCAACCACTGGGGCATGCACTGGCACTACAGCGCCATCCTCATGCCGGTGGTCTTCCTGGCCCTGGTGGACGGCGTCCGCTCCGTGCGCACCTCCCCGCGCGCGTGGCTCGCCTCGTACGGGAAGGTCGTCGTCCCGGTGGCGACGGCGGTCGCGCTGGTGCTCGCCGCGAACCTGCCGCTGCGGGAGCTGACGAAGCCGGAGACGTACCGGACGGACGTGCGGGCCGAGCAGGCGCGGGCGGCGGTCGACGCGGTGCCGGAGGGCGCGAGCGTGGAGGCGGACGTCTCGCTCCTCGCCCACCTCACGGCGGACCACCGCGTCTACTGGGTCGGCACGTCGAAGGGCGCCACCCCGGACTATCTCGCCTTCGACCTGCGCGGCTGGTCGCAGCAGGTCACGGACCCCGAGCAGCTGGCTTCGCAACTGCATCCGGAGGCGCGGTACGAGATCACCCACCGCTCGGACGGCTTCGCGGTCCTCAAGCGGGTCTGAAGCGCCGGACATGGCTGGGGCCCGGTTCCGTACGGAACCG
>NZ_JBHTSA010000258.1:0-1462 GCF_042795405.1 Streptomyces sp. NPDC056480
CCGGAGGTCGTCGGTGTCGAGTGTTGTTGATGGAGCCGTGCCACGGCAGGTGTTGGCTGAACTTTCCTGCTTTCGGGTGGGGTTGTACGAGGCGATGACCCGCCGCGCGGATGCCTTGTTCGAGCTGGTGGACGCGGTGTTGTGCGCGGAGGGCCCGGTGGTGTCGTTGCCGGAGCTGTCACTTCAGACGGTGCACCGGCGGGGACATGGCGCAATGTACGACGCACTGGCCGACGGCCGGATCGACGTGTCCCGGCTGCGGGTCGCTCTGGCCGGCCTGACGCTGCCGCGTGGGTCCGACCGGCAGTTGTCGGTCGCGCTTGATGTGACGCCGTGGCCGCGTCCGGACGCGGAGTGCTCGCCCGGGCGCCTTCACTGTCACCGTCCGTGCCGATGCGACGGGGTGCGTCAGACGATTCCCGGATGGCCGTACCAGGTCGCCGCAGCGCTCGGCGGGGGCCGCACCTCGTGGACCGGGCTGCTGGACGCGGTCCGGCTCGGCCCCGACGACGATGCGACCGCGGTCACCGCCGCCCAGATCCGGGACCTGCTGGGGCGGCTGCGGGAGGCCGGGCAGTGGCACGAGGGCGACCCTCAGGTGCTGTTCGTCCTCGATTCCGGTTACGACATCGTGCGTCTGACCTGGCTGCTGCGCGACGAGCCGGTGCGGCTGCTCGGGCGGATCCGTTCCGACCGGGTCATGCATCATCCGGCCGGGCGACGCCGGGGGCCCACCAAAGGCCGGCAGCCGCGTCACGGTGAGGCGTTCCGTCTCGCCGATGAGGCAACCCACGCCACTCCGACCCAGACATCCATCACCAGGCACGACCGCTTCGGTGTCGTTGTCGCCCGCTGCTGGGGACGCCTGCACCCGAAACTGGAACGCCGCGGCCCGTGGACCGCCCACGAGGGCGAACCGCCCATCGTGGAAGGAACCCTGATCCACCTGACAGTCGAGCACCTACCAGGCAACCGGGACCCCAAGCCGGTGTGGTTGTGGCACAGCGACCCCGACGCCGGCGCGCACGATGTCGACCGTCTGTGGAGGACCTTCCTCCGCCGGTTCGATCTCGAGCACACCTTCCGCTTCCTCAAACAGACGCTCGGCCTGACCCGCCCCCGGCTGCGTCACCCCGCCCAGGCCGACCGATGGGTCTGGCTGATCCTGGCCGCCCACACCCAACTCCGCCTCGCCCGCACCCTCGTCGGCGACCTCCGCAGACCCTGGGAGAAGTCCCTGCCCCCGGACCGACTCACCCCTGGCCGGGTCCGCCGAAGCTATCCCCGCATCCGGCGGATCCTCGGCACCCCCGCGAAACCGCCGAAAGCCTCCCGGCCCGGCCCCGGCCGCCCACCAGGCCGCACCACCAGCCCCGCACCCCGCCACCCCGTCGGCAAACACCACCACAAAAAGGACAACCCCCGACCCAACGAGCCGAGGGAAAACCTTTAAATTCAAGCT
>NZ_JBHTSA010000259.1:0-1373 GCF_042795405.1 Streptomyces sp. NPDC056480
GGTGGCGCGGAGGGAGTGGCCGCCGCGGTGGAAGAAGTTGTCGTCGATGCCGACGGATTCGAGTCCGAGGTTGTCGGCGAAGAGTCCGCAGAGGATCTCCTCGGCCGGGTTACGGGGTGCTCGTCCGCCCTCGGAGGCGGCGGTGTCGTCGGGAGCGGGGAGAGCGCGGCGGTCGAGCTTGCCGTTGACGGTACGAGGCAGGGCATCGAGCACCACGAAGGCCGAGGGCACGAGGTGTTCGGGCAGGCGGGCGGCGACGTGCCGGCGCAGCTCCTCCGGTGCCGTCTCACCGACCACGTAGGCGACCAGACGCTTGTCACCGGGCCGGTCCTCCCGCACGACCGCGGCGGCCTGAACCACCGAGGCGTGCGCCATCAGGGCCGCCTCGATCTCACCCGGCTCGATCCGGAATCCGCGCAGCTTGATCTGCTCGTCACCGCGACCGAGGTATTCCAGGGCGCCCTGCTTGTTCCAGCGGGCCAGATCCCCCGTGCGATACATCCGAGCCCCGGCAGGACCGTAAGGGTTCGCGACGAACCGGTCGGCCGTGAGTGCCGACTGGCCGATGTAGCCATGGGCCAGACCGTGCCCGGCGACGTACAACTCCCCGGGAACACCGGGGGCCACCAGCTCCAGGTTCGCGTCCAGGACATAGGCGTGCTTGCCGGCCAGCGGACCACCCACCGGAATGCTCGCCGCACCCGCACCGATCGTCGGCTCGATCACGAACACCGTCGTGAACCCCATGCTCTCCGCCGGACCATAGCCATTGAGCAGATGCAGCTGCGGGTGGTCGGCCAGAGCCCTGGCCGTGTGGGTCGGGGACGCCGCTTCTCCTGCGGTCATGGCCTCCTTGACGTGGTCGAAGGTCTGGGGGTGGTCGTCGAGCATGTGGTTGAAGAGGCTCGCGGACATCTGGAGCGAGGTGACCTGGTGCCGCTCGACCAGCTCCGCGATCAGATGGGGATCGGTGTGCTGGCCGGGCTGGAGGACGCACACCCCGCCGTGCAGCAGCGGGCCGAAGACCTCCAGGGCGAAGGCGTCCCACGAGACGGGCGAGCACTGCAGGAACGTCTGCTCCGGACCGAAGGCCAGATAGTCCGGACCGACGAAGGTCGCCGCCAGCGCACGATGCGAGGCCATCACACCCTTCGGGAGACCCGTCGAGCCCGACGTGAACATCACGCAAGCGACGGATTCGGGCGATCCGCCCGTCTCCACGGCAGCCCCGGAGAGCCCGCTGACCTCGGCGATCTCGGCCGTCAGATCGACGACCACCGCGTTCGTGGACAGCGTCGGCAGATGCGACTGGGTGACGAGGGCGGCCGGCGCGACCTGCTCGAGGACACCGTTCAGCCGCTCGACGGGGAACA
>NZ_JBHTSA010000260.1:0-1351 GCF_042795405.1 Streptomyces sp. NPDC056480
CCGGATGTCCGGTGCGGGCCCTTCGGCGTTTCGGCGTTTCGGCGTTTCGGCGTTTCGGCGTTTCGGCGTTTCGGCGTACGGTCCCGCGGGTCCCGGGCCCGGTCGGGCCCCGGGGGCGGCCCGGCCTCAGCCGAAGACGACGCAGGAGGCGGCGGGGGCCTCGATCGAGCCCCCGCGCGCGGGGATCCCGGTCTCGGGGTCGAGGGCGAACCAGGTGACGTCGCCGGAGCGCTCGTTGGCGGCGTACAGGTGCCGGCCGGACGGGGCGAGGGTCAGGTCGCGGGGCCAGGTGCCGCCGCAGGGCACGGTGGCGGCCAGGACGGCCTCGCCGCCGTCGGGGTCGAGGGCGAGCACGGCGAGGGTGTCGTCCCCGCGCACGGCGGCCCAGAGGAAGCGCCCGTCGGGGGCGACGACGACCTCGGAGGGGTAGCTGGGGCCGGGCGTGCCCTCGGGGACGACGGGGGTCTCGCCGAGCGGTTCGAGGACACCGGCGTCGGCGTCCCAGCGGCAGACGGTGAGGGTGGGCTCCAGCTCGTTCAGGACGTACGCGTGCGTGCCGGCCGGATGGAAGGCGAGATGGCGCGGTCCCGTGCCGGGGCGCAGCGCGGTCTCGCCGTGGAGGGTGAGGGCCCCGGTGCCGGGGTCCAGCGCGCAGATCCGTACGGAGTCGGTGCCGAGGTCCACGCTGACGATCCAGCGGCCGCTGGGGTCGGGAAGCACCTGGTGGGCGTGCGGGCCGGCCTGCCGGGAGGCGACGGGGCCGCTGCCCTCGTGGCGGAGGACGGTCGTGGCGGGTCGGGCGGTGCCGTCCTCGGCCAGCGGCAGGGCGGTGACGCTGCCGGAGGTGTAGTTGGCGGTGAGGAGGTGCCCGTCGGCGAGGGCGAGGTGGGTGGGTGCCGCACCGTCGACGGGGACGGGCGCGCCGAGCAGCCGGGGTGCGGGCCCGCTGACGTCGAAGGCGGCGACGGCCCCCGCGGTGGTCTCGGACACGGCGTGCAGCACGGGGCCCGCGAGGGCGAGGAACGAGGGGTCGGCGAGGGCGTCGCTGCCGCCGGTGACGGTCAGTGCGCCGGTCTCCGCGTCCACGTCCGCGGCGAGGACTCCTCGCCCGCCCGCCGAGGTGAAGGAGCCGATGTACGCCCTTACGGCGCTCCGGTCCCGAACCGTCTCTGTGCCGCCCACGGCGCCTCCCCTGTCCCCGCGGCCGGTCGCGGTCGACCGGCCTGCGTCCGGCCGACGGTAGCAGGCGGTCTAGACCAAAGAGGGCGGGCGGGCGAACGCGGCGGGCCGGGCGGCCGGAGACGGCGGGCCCACGCGGCGAGCCGGGCGGGCGGAGACGGCGGGCCCACGC
>NZ_JBHTSA010000261.1:0-1129 GCF_042795405.1 Streptomyces sp. NPDC056480
ACATCCGTACGCAGAACCAACGTATTGACGAAGAAGCCCACGAGATCGTCGAGAGCCTGATCCGTCCGCCCCGCGACCGGCGAACCGATCGGGACGTCACTGCCGGCACCGCACCGTGACAGGAGGGTGGCGACAGCGGCCTGAGCGACCATGAACAGGGTGGTTCCGGTCTCGCGCGCCAGCCCGGTCAGGGCGGCGTGCGTGTGCGCGGGGGCGGTCACCTTGTGGGTGGCCCCGCGGTAGGAGGCGACGGCCGGCCGTGGCCGGTCCGCAGGCAGTGTCGCCTCCTCGGGCAGTTCGGCCAACTGCTGTCGCCAGAAGGCGACTTGGCGCTCCTCATCGATGGCGAGGAGGCTCCGCTGCCACAGTGTGTAGTCGGCGTACTGGACCGGGAGCGGCGCCCAGTCGGGCGCGGCTCCCGCGCTGCGGGCCGTGTACGCCGTGGCGAGGTCCCGCAGGAGCGGGCCGTTCGACCAACCGTCGGAGGCGATGTGGTGCATCACCACCAGAAGCACGTGCTTCACGGGGGACAGCTCCAGCAGGTCCGCGCGGATGGGCAGATCCGTGGAGAGGTCGAACGTGGTGCCGGACAGTCCGGCCAGCACCTGGGGCAGCGACTCCTCCGTCACCGGGGTCACCGGGAGCGCGAGGTCGGTCGCCGCGAGGGAGCGGATCGCCTGGTGCGGCGAGCCGCCCTCCGAGGGGAAGGAGGTCCGAAGGGATTCGTGGCGTACGGCGACGTCGGCGAGCGCGAGACGCAGGGCCTCGACGTCGATGCCGCCGGTGAGCCGTACGGCCAGCGGGATGTTGTACGTGGGCGAGGGCCCCTCCATCTGGTCGAGGAACCACAGGCGCTGCTGGGCCGAGGACAGCGGGAGCCGCTCGGGCCGCTCCCCCGCCACCAGCGCGGGGCGCTCCTCCTCGCCGCCGCTCACCGCGATCAGCTCGGCGAGCCGCGCCACGGTCGGGTGCTGGAAGATCTCCCGCACCCCGAGCCGCACCCCGAAGGCGTCGCGGATCCTGGAGGTGAGCTTGGTGGCGCGGAGGGAGTGGCCGCCGCGGTGGAAGAAGTTGTCGTCGATGCCGACGGATTCGAGTCCGAGGTTGTCGGCGAAGAGTCCGCAGAGGA
>NZ_JBHTSA010000262.1:0-1123 GCF_042795405.1 Streptomyces sp. NPDC056480
CCCCTCTACACCTCACTGGAGCGGATCGACGGCCGGCTGCACGAGGCCGCGCAGGACCTGTACGCCTCCCCGGCGACCACCTTCCGCAAGGTGACCTTCCCGCTGTCGATGCCCGGCGTCGTCTCCGGCACCCTGCTCACCTTCATCCCGGCGAGCGGCGACTACGTCAACGCCGAACTGCTCGGCTCGACCGACACCAAGATGGTCGGCAACGTCATCCAGTCGCAGTTCCTGCGGGTCCTCGACTACCCGACGGCGGCCGCGCTCTCCTTCATCCTCATGGCGATCGTGCTGGTCATGGTCACCGTCTACATCCGCCGAGCGGGAACGGAGGACCTGGTCTGATGCGTTGGATCCGTCGGAACCTCGTCGTCATCGCGGGCCTGCTCACGCTCGCGTACATGATCCTGCCGAACCTCGTCGTGATGGCGTTCTCCTTCAACAAACCGAAGGGGCGCTTCAACTACTCCTGGCAGGAGTTCTCGCTCGACGCCTGGAAGGACCCCTGCGGCGTCGCCGACATGTGCGAGTCGCTCTCCCTCTCGCTCCAGCTCGCCGCCTGGGCGACGGTCGGCGCGGTCGTCCTCGGCACGATGATCGCCTTCGCGCTCGTCCGCTACCGCTTCCGGGCCCGCGGCGCGATCAACTCGCTGATCTTCCTGCCGATGGCGATGCCCGAGGTCGTCATGGCCGCCTCGCTGCTCACGCTCTTTCTCAACATGGGCATCGAGCTCGGCTTCTGGACGGTCCTGATCGCCCACATCATGTTCTGTCTGTCGTTCGTCGTGACGGCGGTCAAGGCCCGGGTCATGTCCATGGACCCGCGTCTGGAGGAGGCCGCGCGCGACCTCTACGCCGGGCCCACGCAGACCTTCCTGCGCGTGACCCTGCCGATCGCGGCCCCCGGCATCGCCGCCGGCGCCCTGCTCGCCTTCGCGCTCTCGTTCGACGACTTCATCATCACCAACTTCAACGCGGGCTCCACCGTCACCTTCCCCATGTTCGTCTGGGGCTCGGCACAGCGAGGAACCCCCGTTCAGATCAACGTCATCGGCACCGCGATGTTCGTCCTCGCGGTACTGGTGGTCGTGGCCGGGCAAATCATTACGAACCGGCGCAAGAA
>NZ_JBHTSA010000263.1:0-1095 GCF_042795405.1 Streptomyces sp. NPDC056480
ATGGTATGGTATCCTTATCTGAATACATAGGGTAAGGAAGACAGACCCAGGGAACTGAAACATCTAAGTACCTGGAGGAAGAGAAAGCAAATGCGATTTCCTGAGTAGCGGCGAGCGAAACGGAAGAAGCCCAAACCAAGAGGCTTGCCTCTTGGGGTTGTAGGACACTCTATACGGAGTTACAAAGGAACGAGGTAGACGAAGCGACCTGGAAAGGTCCGTCATAGAGGGTAACAACCCCGTAGTCGAAACTTCGTTCTCTCTTGAATGTATCCTGAGTACGGCGGAACACGTGAAATTCCGTCGGAATCTGGGAGGACCATCTCCCAAGGCTAAATACTCCCTAGTGACCGATAGTGAACCAGTACCGTGAGGGAAAGGTGAAAAGCACCCCGGAAGGGGAGTGAAATAGATCCTGAAACCGTGTGCCTACAAGTAGTCAGAGCCCGTTAACGGGTGATGGCGTGCCTTTTGTAGAATGAACCGGCGAGTTACGATCCCGTGCGAGGTTAAGCTGAAGAGGCGGAGCCGCAGCGAAAGCGAGTCTGAATAGGGCGATGAGTACGAGGTCGTAGACCCGAAACCAGGTGATCTACCCATGTCCAGGGTGAAGTTCAGGTAACACTGAATGGAGGCCCGAACCCACGCACGTTGAAAAGTGCGGGGATGAGGTGTGGGTAGCGGAGAAATTCCAATCGAACCTGGAGATAGCTGGTTCTCTCCGAAATAGCTTTAGGGCTAGCCTCAAGGTAAGAGTCTTGGAGGTAGAGCACTGATTGGACTAGGGGCCCCCACCGGGTTACCGAATTCAGTCAAACTCCGAATGCCAAATACTTATTCTTGGGAGTCAGACTGCGAGTGATAAGATCCGTAGTCGAAAGGGAAACAGCCCAGACCGCCAGCTAAGGTCCCAAAGTATACGTTAAGTGGAAAAGGATGTGGAGTTGCTTAGACAACCAGGATGTTGGCTTAGAAGCAGCCACCATTTAAAGAGTGCGTAATAGCTCACTGGTCGAGTGACTCTGCGCCGACAATGTAGCGGGGCTCAAGCGTACCGCCGAAGTCGTGTCATTGCAGCAATAGGGCCAACGCCCG
>NZ_JBHTSA010000264.1:0-1075 GCF_042795405.1 Streptomyces sp. NPDC056480
CTAGGGCCTGTGTGATGTCGTGATCAGATTCTGGGTTCTGCGCCTTTCGTGGGGTGGAACCCGGTAGGACTGAGGTCGTGACACGTAGGCAACTCACGAATGCGCAGTGGAAGTTCATCGAGCCGTATCTGCCGATCGGCAGATACGGGCCGTACCCGGAGCGGCTGCGGGAGCAGTTCGAGGGTGTGATCTGGCGTTTCAGGTCCAGCGGCCAGTGGCGGGAGATGCCCGCCGAGTTCGGTCCCTGGGCCACCGTCTACGGACGCTTCCGCGTCTGGCGGAACGCCGGCGTGTTCTCCGCTCTCCTGGAAGGTCTGATCGCCGCGGGAGCCCGCGTTGGACAGAGCGACTTGTCGCTGGTCAGCGTGGACTCGACCACGGTCCGCGCCCACCACGACGCTGCGGGGATGCGTGTCAGCAAACATCTCATGGACACCCTGGAGGAAGCCGCGCAGGAGCAGGAGACCGCGCGGCAAAAGGGGGAGGCCCGGAGGAACAGAACGGACAGGCCGAGCGCCGGCGCATCCGGCGCAGGCGCAAACTCCGCCTCAAAGAAGCCCTGCCCGGAAGATCCAGAGGCGGTCTGACCAGCAAACTTCATCTTGTCGCGGACCGCAGATGCCGTCCGCTTGCGCTGGTCCTGACCGCAGGGCAGGCCGGGGACAGCCCTCAGTTCATCCCCGTACTCAGACGTGTCCGAGTCCGCCTGTCCGTCGGCCGTCCTCGTAGCAGGCCCGGGGCGGTCGCCGCGGACAAGGCCTACTCATCCCTCGCCAACCGCTCCTACCTGCGTAAACGCAACATCAAGGCGGTCATTCCAGAGAAGAAGGACCAAGCCTCCAACCGGAAGAAGAAGGGCAACCGAGGCGGCCGGCCCGTCACCCACGACGCCGATCTCTACAAGGAACGGAACACCGTCGAGCGCCTGATCAACAAGCTCAAAGCCTGGCGCGGCATCGCCACCCGCTATGACAAATCACCCGAGAGCTATCTCGCCGGCGTCCACCTCCGCGCCGCCGTGATCTGGATCGACGACCTGATCAAAACCGCCGAATGATCACGACATCACACAGGC
>NZ_JBHTSA010000265.1:0-1038 GCF_042795405.1 Streptomyces sp. NPDC056480
GCTCAGAAGCAGCCATCATTTAAAGAGTGCGTAATAGCTCACTGGTCGAGTGACTCCGCGCCGAAAATGTACCGGGGCTAAACGTACCACCGAAGCTGCGGATTGATACCAATGGTATCAGTGGTAGGGGAGCGTTCTAAGGACAGTGAAGTCAGACCGGAAGGACTGGTGGAGTGCTTAGAAGTGAGAATGCCGGTATGAGTAGCGAAAGACGGGTGAGAATCCCGTCCACCGAATGCCTAAGGTTTCCTGAGGAAGGCTCGTCCGCTCAGGGTTAGTCGGGACCTAAGCCGAGGCCGAAAGGCGTAGGCGATGGACAACAGGTTGATATTCCTGTACCACCTATACATCGTTTGAACGATGGGGGGACGCAGAAGGATAGGGTAAGCGCGCTGTTGGATATGCGCGTCCAAGCAGTTAGGCCGGAAACGAGGCAAATCCCGTTTCCATTAAGGCGGAGCTGTGATGGCGAGGGAAATATAGTACCGAAGTTCCTGATTCCACGCTGCCAAGAAAAGCCTCTAGCGAGATGAAAGGTGCCCGTACCGCAAACCGACACAGGTAGGCGAGGAGAGAATCCTAAGGTGTGCGAGAGAACTCTGGTTAAGGAACTCGGCAAAATGACCCCGTAACTTCGGGAGAAGGGGTGCTTTCTTAACGGAAAGCCGCAGTGAATAGGCCCAAGCGACTGTTTAGCAAAAACACAGCTCTCTGCGAAGCCGTAAGGCGAAGTATAGGGGGTGACACCTGCCCGGTGCTGGAAGGTTAAGGAGAGGGGTTAGCGTAAGCGAAGCTCTGAACTGAAGCCCCAGTAAACGGCGGCCGTAACTATAACGGTCCTAAGGTAGCGAAATTCCTTGTCGGGTAAGTTCCGACCCGCACGAAAGGTGTAACGATCTGGGCACTGTCTCAACGAGAGACTCGGTGAAATTATAGTACCTGTGAAGATGCAGGTTACCCGCGACAGGACGGAAAGACCCCGTGGAGCTTTACTGCAGCCTGATATTGAATTTTGGTACAGCTTGTACAGGATAGGTA
>NZ_JBHTSA010000266.1:0-1024 GCF_042795405.1 Streptomyces sp. NPDC056480
GCCTGCCAGGGCGCCGGCGCCACCGCCCGCACCCCGTACTACCGTCACCGCGAACAACCCGACCATTACCAGCTGTTCAACCGTGATCACGCCCGACTCCGGGCACCTGGCGAACGCGCCTTCGCCCTGCTGAAGTCCTGGCGACTGCTCCGACGAGCCAGATGCTCCACTCGCCGCTTCGGCACCGCCGTCCAGGCCGTCCACACACTGCTGACCTGCAGCTATTCAGGATGAAAAGGGCTCAGTCGGCTCACATGCACCCCCTGCCCTTTTTCCCGTTTTAGGTATTGCTTGCTCAGGGTTTCTCTGGTGCGGGGGAGTGTTCTTGGAGTACCAGAGAAGGCTCTTCCGACCCCCACTGGACAGGCAGTGATCCACGATGACGACGACCACGATCTCCTCCCGGCACCAGTGTTCCGCGCTGTCTGCCGTGTCGGCCGGCGGGCGGGCGTTCAGTACTCCTCTGGAGCACGGGCCGTTGGCCCCCGCTGCTGCCCGTCAGGCGGTGAGGCCTGTGCTGGAGGCCTGGGGCCTGGGCGAGGACCGGGTCTATGAGATGTTGCTGGTCATCTCTGAGCTGGTCACGAATGCTGTTCTTCATGCGCTTCCCCCGATTGTCCTGCATCTGCATGGTTCGGTGGATAGTTCGGGCCAGATCCAGGTCCATGTCACCGACGGAGGGCCCCGCACAGGAACTGACCTCGGAAGCTGGGCCGCCTCCCGTCCCGAGGGTGAGCACGGCCGTGGTGGCCAGATCATCTCCGCTCTCGCCAAGCGCACTAAGATCGATATCGATCTCGACGGGCTGGTCGACCACTGGGCAGACCTTGACGCAGCCTGATCTCAGTTACATGCTGCGACGACGTACAGGCAGATCTCCGCTGGTTGCTCCGACCTTGCCTGCATGGTGAGAAGGGCTCTGCCAAGAGTGAAGTTTCCCCGTGATCCTGGACACGTCGTTGTTATGCCGCGAGGGTCTGTTCTCGCTGGTGTCTCAGGCGCGTTTCGTGTGGGGTGAGGTATC
>NZ_JBHTSA010000267.1:0-1022 GCF_042795405.1 Streptomyces sp. NPDC056480
CGTCGAGCCACGGATGGTCGATCATGGTGGGGTGGTGGGGACCGTGACTCGTGCAGCGATCGTCAGCAGCCGTCGGATCACGGGCCTGTCGGCCGATGTGATCGCTGAACTCGTCGCGGACCTGGGCCCGTTATGGCATGAGCGTCACCAGGCAAAGCTGGCCTCCCGGCCGCGGCAGCGAGGTGTGGGCGCCGGTGCGAAGCACCGGCTGGTGTTCGTCGACCGGCTCCTGGCCACGCTCGTCCACCTCCGTCACGGGGTCACCCATGACGTGCTGGCCTGCTGGTTCGGCGTGGACCGTTCCACAATCACCCGGGCCATCGGCGAGGTGCGGCCGCTGCTGGCCGGGCGGGGGTGCACGATCAGCCCCGGCGTCCGGCTGCGGACACTGGGCGAAGTCATCGACCACCTCGGCGCCAGTGGGCAGACCGGCATCATCGACGGCACCGAGATCCGGGTCCGCCGTCCGGCCGCCGGACGCAAGGACCGCGATCGCTTTATCTCCGGCAAGAACAAGCAGAACGCCGTGAAGTCCATGATCTTCACCGACGGGGACGGACGGCTGCTGTTCTGCAGCCCGACCACACCTGCAAGCTGCGCGGACATCACCCATGCCCGCGAGTTAGGCCTGGTCAGGCTCCTGGCGGACGGCCCAGCGGTGGAGATCCTCGCGGACGCCGGCTACCAGGGCCTCGGAGCCCAGACCGGCGGACGCGTGGTGACGCCACCGCACCGCAAGTTCAAGAAGAACGCCCCGGACTGGTACGAGGAAATGCACGAGCGGCAGCGCAAAGCGCATTCCTCCAGGCGGATCCGTGTCGAGCATGGCATCGCCCATCTGAAGAACTGGCGGGCACTGGCCCGCCACCTCGGCCGTCGTGAGCACACGAGCGACACGGTCCAGGCCGTCGCCGGCCTGCTCTCCCACCAGCAGACCGCAGACCTGAGCCCTCGATGACAGAGGTGAGCACCGGCCCCGCCGCAGCCTTCGACGTCTCACCGCCTACCGTGCACGAGCTCGT
>NZ_JBHTSA010000268.1:0-1000 GCF_042795405.1 Streptomyces sp. NPDC056480
TCGAGGTCGACCATGTTGCCGGCCTCCTTCGCGGCCGACGTGCCCGTGTTCATCGCGACACCGACGTCGGCCTGCGCGAGCGCGGGCGCGTCGTTGGTGCCGTCACCGGTCATCGCGACGAGCTTTCCGCCCGCCTGCTCGCGCTTGATCAGCGCCATCTTGTCCTCGGGCGTGGCCTCGGCGAGGAAGTCGTCGACTCCCGCCTCCTCGGCGATCGCCTTCGCGGTCAGCGGGTTGTCACCCGTGATCATGACCGTGCGGATGCCCATCCGGCGCAGCTCGTCGAACCGCTCCCGCATCCCCTCCTTCACGACGTCCTTCAGGTGGATGACACCGAGGACACGCGCGCCCTTGTCGTCCTCCAGAGCCACCAGCAGCGGCGTGCCACCAGCCTGGGAAATCCGGTCCGTGAGCGCCTGCGCGTCCTCGGAGACACTGCCGCCCCGCTCCTTCACCCACGCGATGACCGAACCGGTCGCGCCCTTGCGCACCTTGCGTCCGTCGACGTCGACGCCCGACATGCGGGTCTGGGCGGTGAACTCGATCCACTCGGCCCCGGCCAGCTCGCCCTGGTGACGCTCGCGCAGGCCGTACTTCTCCTTGGCCAGGACCACGATCGAGCGGCCCTCGGGCGTCTCGTCCGCGAGGGAGGAGAGCTGGGCGGCGTCGGCCAGCTCGGCCTCCGTCGTCCCGGCAACCGGGGCGAACTCCGAGGCCTGGCGGTTGCCGAGGGTGATCGTGCCGGTCTTGTCGAGCAGCAGCGTCGACACGTCACCGGCGGCCTCGACCGCACGGCCCGACATCGCCAGGACGTTGCGCTGCACGAGCCGGTCCATGCCCGCGATGCCGATCGCGGACAGCAGCGCCCCGATCGTCGTCGGGATCAGACACACCAGCAGCGCCGTGAGGACGATGAGGGAGGTCTGCGTGTCGGCGCCCGCGTAGATCGCGAACGGCTTCAGCGTCACGACCGCGAGCAGGAACACGATGGTCAGCGAGG